>JAJRXG010000027.1 GCA_024276375.1 Bacteroidota bacterium
CCCATTTATCGCTTTCATCCGGCGAAAAACTCTGGACAAATATAGATCAAGGTAGTCAAGTATGGATGTCACATGCCGATACCATCTTGGACTTGGGTGAAGGTTTTGAAACCATTGGATCGACAAGTAGTATTTCCATAGCTGGATACAAGTACCTTAAAGCTCCCTATCCTGTGTATGGAATACAATTTCATCCGGAAGTAACTCATTCATTGGACGGGCTGCAAGTTTTGAACAATTTTTTGATTGAAATAGCAGGTTGTGAGCAAAATTGGACTCCGGCATCCTTTATCGATCAATCCGTTGAAGAGATCCGATCACTCGTCGGTACCGAACGTGTACTGTTGGGTATATCCGGAGGCGTTGATTCGACGGTGGCAGCATTGTTGATCCATCGCGCTATAGGAGATCAACTCGTCTCCTTTTTCATCAACAATGGATTATTGCGTAAGAATGAATATGTGGAGGTTTTGCAGGATTACAAATCCCTAGGACTGAATGTACAAGGGATTGATGCCTCTAAGGAATTTTTAAAAATATTAGAGGGCATATCCGATCCGGAACAAAAGAGAAAGGCGATCGGCAAAACCTTCATCGACGTGTTTATCAGAGCGACTCAAGGAGCCGAAGATATAAAGTGGTTGGCACAAGGTACGATATACCCTGATGTTATAGAATCAGTAAGTGTTAACGGCCCATCAGCCACTATAAAATCTCATCACAACGTCGGTGGATTGCCGGATTACCTGCAATTGAAGTTGCTGGAACCACTGAGGATGTTGTTCAAAGATGAAGTCCGGAAATTGGGTTTGGCATTGGGTCTGGCAGATCAGTTTGTCCATCGACACCCATTTCCCGGGCCGGGATTGGGGATAAGAATTTTGGGAGAAGTCTCAGAGGAGAAAGTACGGTTGTGTCAAGAGGCGGACGCCATCTACATCAACGAGCTAAAAAAATCCGGTTGGTATGAAAAGGTTTGGCAGGCAGGCGCAATATTGCTCCCTGTAAAGTCCGTTGGAGTGATGGGAGATGAACGGACATATGAATATACTTGTGCATTGAGGTGTGTCAATTCGATGGATGGTATGACTGCAGAATGGAGCCGACTACCTTATGATTTGCTTGCTCATATATCAAATGAAATTATTAATTCGGTAAAAGGAATCAACAGAGTAGTATATGATATTTCTACAAAACCTCCTGCTACGATTGAGTGGGAATAAAAGCATCGTGCTCGTAGGCCTTGGATTGATCCTCTTGGGTTGTGCAAGCTATCGACCTACCAATGAAAGCCCTAAAGTCATTGATCCGGCCAAGGAAGATGTGCTCGGTCGAGAAGATAAAATCATTACCGTAGATACAATTCAGTAGACTGTTGTGGACGAAGACGTCGCTCCTCCCATTTCAGAAGAGTCCAAAGTAGCGTCTTTTATACTTAATAAAAAGCGCAAGGATCACTATAAGGTGGCAATATTGTTGCCCATGCGGATCGAGACATCGATAGCTGTTGAAGAACTGAGTCCTAACAATCAAAAATTTGCCAACTTCTATGCAGGGATGAAAATGGCCGGATCAGAAGAAAGCGAAGTCCATGTTTCGGTCAAAATATATTATACCAATCGGGACGTTTATAAAATGCAAGAGATATTTGATGATTGGGATATATTCCAACCGGATTTGATTATCGGATCGTATGAATCAGATATTATAACCCGAACAGCAGATTGGGCAAGGAACAACAGAGTTCCGCTAATCTCACCTTGGTTGTCTTCTACCAAAATCACAGAAGAAAATATCTTTTACCTTCAACTACGTCCTAGTATTACAAGTTATTACGAGAAAATGATTGAGCACATCAACGATCATTTTGATGCTGAAAAGGTTTACGTGATTGGAAGAGATGCAGTCAACGATCACATGATGAAGCGGATCCTGAATCGTCTCAATGAAAGAATGTCAGGCGTACCAAATGTCACAGCATTCAATGAGATTGTTGTTCCGATGGATTCGTTGATGCATGGGGACTCTTTATTTGCGGATGTCTTCGAGGAAGGAGCTAAAGCCTTTGTTATACCTCATTACTCTTCAAGAGATGAATCCTATGTTTACTCCTGTTTGCGGAAGTTATACGCCGAACAAGGGATGCATGATTTTTATATTTACACAATGCCCCTTATCCTCAATAGCGATCGAGTAGATATCAATATTCTCAAAAATTTAAAAACCCGTACGTGTGAGTTTCGATTTCCGGACAAAAGAAATCCTAATGTTCAAAAATTCAGAAAACAGTATTTCGAAAAATACGGATGGCTTCCATCTGATGATGCATATTATGGTTATGATGTGATGAAGTTTGTGCTCTATGGTCTCTCAGAATATGGTCAATATTTTCATTACTACATGAAAGATGAGACTTTGGATTTGTTGCAGATGAAGATTCATGTTGTACCTTACTTTAAGAGAGAGGGCTCTGAACGACCGGATTTCATGGCCAATAATCATCTGTATATTATCGAGTACGATATTGATCATTTTGTGATCAAAGATATTCGTTAATGCATATTTATCCACAGCGAATAGAGCGTTTCAAAGAGGTCATCCGATCCAGACAATATGACCTGACGGTAGTGCTTGAAAATGTCCACGATCCACACAATATCGGTGCCGTATTGCGGTCGTGTGATTCGATTGGAATTTCGGAGGTGTACATTATCTACACAGACCCACTACTGATCAAAAGAGGATTGGACATTGGGCTGCGGAGTTCTTCCGGAGCCCTACAATGGATAGATATCCATTATTTCAATGACGTTGGTCAGGCATTCAAGGAGATTAAGGCTAAATATGACCTCGTATTTGGAACCGTCATAGGAGATCGTAGCAGGATGCTATATGATCTGACATTGACAGAATCTATCGCGTTGTTCTTTGGCAATGAACATAGTGGGATATCCAAGGAGTCACAGCGGTATATCGATGTTAATTTTGTGATCCCGCAACATGGATTTGTTCAGAGTCTGAATATCTCTGTGGCATGCGCAGTGGCATTGTATGAAGCTCAACGTCAGCGTCAATGCTCGGGCAAATACGAACGAAACTTTGGTGATGATAGGAGAGATAATGAGTTATTAAAGAGGTACATAGGTATTCATGAAAGCAAGAAACTGACAAAAAAAGATAAGAGAATCAACCTATAACAGCGATAGATCTGTATATTTAAGTATAGCGTGGAACAAGGAAGAAAGTGCAAAATGAGGCCATTCCCATAGATGATATTTGAAATTGTAAGTAATAATAGAATATGTGTATAAAACAACAAAAATTACGTTACTACTCAGGAGGGTGCTTTTGAGATAGAAAAAGGCAATTTTTTCGTCAGATGACGCTTATTTTTTGAAGGTAACTACACAGGTGGTGTGCTTTTGAGCTAAAAAAAACCTATTTTTTTGCTAAACGAAGTTCATTTTTCTCTTAATAGCAGCGCTATTGAGAGGAAAATAACTAAAGTGTAGCGAAAAAAGAGCCATTTTTAACCAAAATTGATACCACCTGAGTAGTTACTTTTGAAGCATAGCAGCGCTACGACGAAAAAAATAGCGGAAATATGACGGGGAAAGAGTTTTTTTTAACCAAAATGACGCCTACCTGAATAGTAACAAAATTACACTGCTATACATAAGGTTCATTTGCTATATGATAGGATGGGGCTTGCAAATGCTTGTTAAAATGAGAGATTTAGTAAACACATGTTAAAAAATACTTATTTGAAGTCTTATACCTAGCCAAATAGCCAAAAACTATTATAGAAGTTCTACCTTGTGGTTGTTATATGGATAAATCTACAAAGGATTCTAATCTCGTCGAATTATTAAACAATAAAGACGAGCGAGCGATAGAGTTGCTTTTCGAGCGATTTTATGAGTACTTATGTAGTGTTGTATATCGTGTGGTTCATGATTATGAAGCTGCCAGAGATGTGGTACAAGACTTGTTTTTTGATCTATGGAGGAAGCGAGGATCCATCCATATCGAAACGGCTATAAGACCTTATTTGAGGAGGGCGGCAGTCAACAGAGCGCTCAATTATCTCAAAAAGCAAAAAATAATTACAAGCCAGGATGAAGATGCAGCGATTGACATTCCCTCAGATGACATGTCGGGTCAGTTAAATTTAGAGCACGAAGAGCTAGAGCAGCGCATCTTCAATGCCATAGATTTGTTGCCACCAAAATGCAAGATAGTTTTTAGCATGAGTAGATTTGAGAGTATGTCATATCAAGAGATTGCCGATACCATGGGTATCTCCATAAAAACCGTAGAGAATCAGATCTCTAAAGCATTGAAAATTCTTCGCCGAGAAGTTTATACTTATGCCGATTGAAAGATATACAATAAAAATATATGTTACAATAGGGGGAAGAGGATCATATTCTTGTCCTACTTGTGAACCTTTTATGTTTTAGACTATGATGGATGTAAGAATATACACCCTAGTTCATAGAGAACTCACCGGACAACTTTCCGAGGGAGAAGCTCAAGAACTTATGGCGCTGAAATCTCAGCCGCATGTTATGACCCTTTCTAAGGATGTTGAAACGATTTGGAATATCAGTAAAGAGTATTATCCAACTCAGAGTTGGAATACTCAAATGGCCAAGGCCGCCTTTATGGATCGCCTACGAGAAGATCGCTTGCTAAACACCTCAACATCCCAAACTTCTTACTTGAAGTATTTACTTTGGGGTATTTTGTTGATAGTTATTGCCGGTATGTCTTATTGGATCATATCCGAAGGATCAAGATCAGCGGAAGTGCAAGAAACAAATGTAGTTGAAGAGATCCAATTTGCTTCTCTGAGTGATGATACAAAACTATGGATTGAGCCGGGAGGAGTTGTAGAAGAGGTTGAATACCGTCAAGTGAAATTGAATGGAGCAGCGATATTTGATGTATCTCGCGATGAGACTAGTCCCTTTAGAATTGACATGGGTCAAGGAGTTATGGCAGAAGTATTGGGTACGTCCTTTAAGGCCATCAGTGCCCATGAAGGCAGACCAGGTACAATATCTGTCAGAGACGGACAAGTACGTCTATATGTAATTCAAAATAAAAACGCTAGTGTCTATTTGAATGCCGGAGAGACTGGTTCTATTGATCCCAGTACCATGGCGGTAGAGCGAAAAGAGACAAAAGGATCCGTTGTTTTAAGTTCCGAGCTCAACTTTTCATTTCACAATACACCGCTCGAAGAAGCATTTCCATTGTTGAGTCAATACTTTGGAGTTGAATTTGATCTGAGTCAAGCGAGTTTGTTGGGATGTACATTTTCATCTCCACTTGTACAAAAGACAACTTTGGAAGCTACCTTACGAAATATTGAGACGGCTTATGAAGGTCTATCAATCCAAGAGATGGGTCGTAGTACGTATAGAGTAGAAGGAAAGTGTACCAAAGAATAAGGATTTAGTGTCTTTCTTTCTTATTTTAACAGCTACCCATATAGGGTATTAGTATCTTCGCTTCGCAAAAACAATACTATGTATCTTTGCGAGGATTGAAAGAAAGTTTAACAATTCATCTGACAAGTTGTGTCTCAATCGCACTGATCTTACTCTTTTCAGTGCCATACAGCAATGCACAACAGTTTCCTGATGAGCATATCGTTACCTTGGATCTTGTCAACGTTCCGGTAGATAGCGCCTTACTGCTCCTTATAAAGGCCAGCGGTGTCAATATTTCATACGATCCGGCAATCTTACCTCAGGATCGCAAAGTCTCTCTTTCCGCCAATTACTTAAAGTTGGGACTTGCCCTTGATAATGTTTTTGTCCGAACTAATTTGATTTACAAGATCATAGGAGATCAACTCGTGATTGTCGAACGCTACATTCCACCACCTTCAGAGTTGGTGACCTTGAGTGGGCGTATTATGGATGCAAAAACAGGTGAGCTACTGGTCAATGCAAGTGTAGTAACGGATGATTACAAATATGCAGAACTCAGTAATGAATATGGTTATTATAGTGTTTCGGTTCCACGCAATGTGACTTATCATCTTAGTTATTCCTATCTGGGATATAACAAAATTGAGAAATCTATTACTCCCGTTGATGATGTGCATTTAGACATCCACTTGGAGTCGAACAATCTACTCAATGAGATTGTCATTGTCTCTTCAACACCTAAAATATCTAAGTCGTCCGAACAGTTTGATGCGATACCACTGGACTTGCTGTCCGGATTGCCGGGATTGGCAGGAGAGACTGATGTCTTACGACTGGCACAGATGAAGGCCGGAGTCACTTCACAAGCAGATGGATTTGGAGGTATGATGGTAAGGGGCGGCTCGGTAGATCAGAATCTCATCTTATTTGATGGTGTACCCATATACAATACAGGTCATGCATTAGGATTGTTTAGTATATTCAATTCTTCCGCCATTAAGAGTGCTCGATTGATCAAGGGAGGTATTCCGGCTCGATTTGGAGGTCGATTAAGTTCGGTTTTCGATGTCCATACTAAAGAAGGGAACAATCAAAAAATGGCCGGCGAATTGTCTGTCAGCCCATTGATGGCCAAAGCTATCATCGAAGGGCCTTTTCAGAAGGGTAAAAGCTCTTTTTTTCTTACAGCACGCAGGACGATTATTGATCCATGGCTCAAGCCACTGAGCAAATATCAATTGGAGCGCAATAACGAAAAAGGATCGATCAATCTCTACTTCTATGATATCAATGTAAAAGTAAACTTTAAATTGGGCAATCGGGATCATCTTTTCTTGAGTGCATATATGGGTAAGGATGTATATGAGAATGAAGTTGAGAGCCGTACCGAACTGGGTTTGGGTCGAATCCGAGAAGATTTTGATCTCATTGATCTCAACTGGGGCAATCAAATGGCAACAATCCGATGGACACATGAATTTGGTTCAAAACTTTTTGGATTTGCCAATCTCAGCTTGACTAACTATCGGTATGAAAGCTATGATTTTGATCGTACGAGGATTAACCCCGAGGAGGCCGATAAGTCTGTCAGTTATTCCTCTAGGTTATACCTATCGGATATTTCAGATCGCATAGGATCATATCAATTGCATTGGTTTCAGGGTAAGCATTACTTCTTGAGACTTGGTGCCAGCTATACAGATCATCAGCTATCACCGGGATTGGATATTTCCAATAATGTAGAACGCCAATTGGATGAAAACGATTTTCTTTCCAAGCAATCTATTTTGGGGAATACCCAGTACCGGCGTTTCGGGGGATCGGAGATGAGATTTTTTGTTGAAAATGAGATTAGAATCGGAAGGCGACTCGTTGTCAACATAGGCGCACATCTATCCTTTATTGAAGCACAGGACACAACCTTTACTTCATTACAGCCTAGGTTTTCGGCCAAAATCGGTATTGCCAAAGGAATGACCTTAAAAATTGGATATACCGAGATGGATCAGTTTTTTCACCTCTTGTCCAGTGGAGGCTTGGGTTTGCCCAATGATGTTTGGTTGCCGAGTACCAAGTCCCTTCCACCGGAGCGTTCACGTCAATTTTCAGGATCTCTCGAACAGCGATTGGGGCAAAACTGGATTTTGACATTGAGGGGCTATAAAAAGTACTATGATTCAGTGATTGGATTTGTTTCAGGTAGTCCTTTTGATATCCGCGAAGGAGTTGATTGGGAAGGGCAGATACCCATAGGGACTGGTTCTGCAAGTGGATTGGAGTTTGAATTGCAGCGTTCCGGTGGTCCTATTAGCGGTTGGCTCTCTTACACTTACGGCAATTCAAATCGCACTTTTAAAGAGATTAACAACGGCTTACCATTTAGAGCCGGTGCTGATCGTCGGCATATATTGAATATCAATCTCCTATCACAATTGAACAAGAACATGGATTTTGGCCTTAGTTGGACGTATGCGACTCCAACTCCTGTTACATTGCCATCCTCTCAGCGTCCGGTAGTGATAGACGATGAGATTTTCTTTTTTCCGGTATATGATGAGGTACACAATGGAGAATTGCCGGCATATCATAAGTTAGATGCAAACATCAATATTTACAATACTTATGATTGGGGCAGTCAAAAGCTTTCTTTTGGTGTGTACAACGCCTATGGGCGACGCAATCCTTATTACATAGATTTAGTCCGAGAAGATGTAGGTCTAGGTCTTGAGCAGATCAGTCTTATTCCTTTTCTGCCCTATGTGAGTTTGGCGATTTCTTTCTGACAATATCACTATAAATAATTGATAGCAAAGGTCTTATGTATAGAGCTATTTTGGTTTATTAAATTGCTTAGCTATTTGTATATTTGCATGGGGTTTAGTTATTTTTTGTGACGCACCGTAGTATGTTGGCGTCTAAACGATGGTACAATTATTATTGATGTCCTTTACCCAATTATTTTCACTTGTTTTTGTTTTGTTCTTGTCGGTATCCTGCAGGGAAGACTACGTGTCGAACGGTACACCTGTATTTGACGAGGTTGTTAATCTGACGGCGGAGTTATCCAATGATGATGTAGTTGAATTGAGTTTGCTCAAGAATATTGCGATAGGTTCTGACGTGTCTGATATTGAACTGAGCAATGCCGAAGTTACATTTTTGGGGTCTCAAGTACCATTGGATTCCAGAAAGATGTTGTATGATGCGGAGAAGAGAAAGTATGTCCTCGAAAATCCCGACTACCGAATTGTTGAGGGGCAATCATATAGTATAGAAATTACAACCGATTCGGATCTGTCACAAGATCACTTGATTACAGCAACCACCTACATACCTCGTGCTGTTCATGTCAGTGGCTATACTATATCCAATCGAACCAGCTATAAGACGGAACAAAGTGGTACAATGTATCAGTTGGAATTGACGATCAGTCTCAATGAACCGAAGGATTTGCCGGCGTATTATCAGATCATACCTTATAGAAAAGTTACAGAGTTACGACGTAACAACGATGGAACTGCAACGGAATTAAATTTTTCCAAAAGGCATTTGATGAAAATTGTAGAGATTGTAGAAAGTCGAAATGGTGTGGTCATATTGGCCCATAAGGATGGTGTATATATCGACCAGTCGCGCATCAACCGAAACGAAGTCAAATTGGTCTTAGAGACATCACTGCCACTGACGGAAAAAGAAATACTCAGATACATCGAAGTAGATGTACATACCTTGAGCGAAGAACTGTATCAATATCATATAGCCTTGGACAATGAGGTTCGGAGTCTCAATAGGAGTTATAGCTATCCCATTGAGAGATTTTCCAATGTTCAAAATGGAGATGGCATCTTTGGAGGTTCTAGTATGATCAAATATCTTATAGATCTAGATCAATAAGTTATGTCGTTCATTTTCATTTACAAATGAGTGTTATGAACTCTCTTGCGCCACTCTTAAACCGCCTGGAATGTTTCCCTCTTAGACTAAATTGAGGTTTCATTAAGTTTGAATTACCCCAAGATTAAATTTACCTATAGGAGCATGGTCTGCGGCTTCAATAGTCATAGAAATGATAGAACGAGTTTCTCCGGGATCTATGATTGCATCTACCCACAACCGCGCTGCTGCGTAGTAAGGAGATGTCTGTTGTTCATAAGATTGCGAAATGCGTTCAAATATTTCTCTTTGTTGTTTTTCGTCAGGTGCTTTTCCACTGCGTTTAAGAGCATGAAGTTGTATCTGCATAAGCACTTTAGCGGCTTGACTTCCTCCCATGACTGCTATTTTAGCACTGGGCCAAGCAACAATAAGTCTGGGATCATAGGCTTTGCCACACATGGCATAATTGCCAGCACCATATGAATTGCCCATTACGATAGATATTTTTGGGACGGTACTATTGCTAACTGCCGAGACCATTTTTGCTCCATCTTTGATAATCCCACCATGTTCAGATCTGCTGCCTACCATAAATCCTGTAACATCATGAAGAAAGATTAAGGGAATTTTCTTTTGGTTGCAATTCATAACAAAGCGCGCGGCCTTATCTGCTGAATCTGAATAGATCACACCTCCAAATTGCATTTCCCCTTTACCGTTTTTAACGACTTGTCTCCCATTGGCGACAATACCCACAGACCACCCGTCAATTCGGGCATAGAGGCACTTTATCGTTTTGCCATAATTTTTTTTGTACTCTGTTGCCGAGCCTTCATCAATAATACACTTGAGCACTTCTGTAGTATCATATGGTTTTGTTCGATCAAAAGGAAAAACCTTATATAAATATTCGGAGTCGTATTGTGGCGGCTTGGATGCTATACGGTCAAATCCGGTTTTCGGTCGCGCCCCTAGTTGTCCGATTAGAGTCTTGATGGTATCGAGGCATTCTTCATCATCCTTACATTTATAATCTACCACTCCCGATATTTCTGTTTGACTCTTTGCGCCACCCAAGGTTGCCTCATCAACGGTCTCTCCGATGGCTGCTTTGACTAAGAATGGCCCGGCTAGAAATATAGACCCCGTTCCCTCGACAATCAAGGATTCGTCGGACATGATCGGCAGGTATGCTCCCCCAGCAACACAACTTCCCATGATGGCTGAAATCTGTGGAATTCCCATACTCGACATGATCGCATTGTTTCGAAAAGTGCGACCAAAGTTTTCTTTGTCAGGAAAGACCTCATCTTGCAATGGCAAAAAAGCACCGGCGCTATCAACGAGATAGACAATAGGCAACCTGTTCTCCATACTTACTTCTTGAGCCCGTAGATTTTTTTTGGCCGTCATCGGAAACCAAGCACCTGCTTTGACTGTGGCGTCATTGGCTACTATGACACAGAGTCGCCCACTGATGTATCCCAATCCGGTTACAACTCCGGCGGCGGGACAGCCGCCATATTGCTCGTACATATCATAGGCCGCCAGAGCGCCCAATTCTAAAAACTCCGTATCGGGGTCGAGTAGATAAGCCACGCGTTCACGCGCAGTTAGTTTGCCACGGGCTTTATGTTTTTCGATTTTCTTGAGCCCTCCACCCAAGGATATTTCTTCAAGACGTCGATGTAGGGTAGAGAGTGACAATTTCATGGCATCCTCGTTCTTACTATGCTCAAGGTTTACTTTATCCATTTATAGCTTGGTTTTATACTCCTTTTTGTCAATTACGATTTTGGCAATGATTTCTTTGAGGATTTCGGAAGTACCTCCACCGATGGTACCCAGACGGCTGTCCCTCCACATCCTTGCGATAGGGAAGTCCTCCATAAAACCATAGCCTCCGAGCATCTGAATGCACTCATACAAGACCTTATCTGCAACTTTAGTTGATTGCAATTTAGACATGCTGGCCTCCTTGACAACATATTGACCTTGGCACATTCTAAAAGCCGTGTGATAGTTGAAGTTCTTGATGATTTCCACTTCTGTTGACAGCTCAGCGATGCGATGTCTCAATACTTGAAATTGATTGATTTTCCTACCAAAGGCGCTGCGTTCATTCATATACTTCATAGTATATTCTAGAGCATATTCGGATCGGGCATGGGCGTTGACACCCATAATCAAGCGTTCAAGGGAGAAACGTTGCATAACATAGTAGAATCCATCGGTTACACTGCCCATGAGATGAGTAGTCGGGACACGTACACCATCAAATGCAATCTCACCGGTATCTGATGCTCTCCATCCCAATTTATCCAATTTTGAAGCACTGACGCCTTCACTTTCTCGATCAATTAAAAATATGCCCATAGATCGACGATCATCGAGCCCATTGGTTTTGGCAATGACGATGAGATAGTCGCTATATACTCCATTGGTGATGAAGGTTTTAGAACCATTGATGATGAAGCTGTCGCCGTCTTGAACTGCTGTTGTGCGCATGGCTGCCACATCGGAGCCTCCAAACGGTTCTGTGATGCATAAACAACCCACTTTTTCTCCACTGATGCTTGCGGTGAGATATTTTTCTTTCAGTGCTTCACTTCCTTCAGCATTGAGATGGGTCATGGCGAGGTAGGCATGAGCCCACATGGCGGCGGCAAAACCACCGGAATGTACTCGTTGAAGTTCCTCGCAAAAAATAACCGTGTACATGTGATTCAGTCCAAGACCTCCATATTTCTCGGGATATACCATGCCGAAGTATCCCATATTTCCCATTTTTACCCAAATGCTGGGATCTATGTGACCTTGCTTTTCCCACAGATCCACATAAGGAACCACTTCCTTCTTTAAAAAATCTCGCAAACCGGATCTAAAGAATTGATGCTCCTCGTTAAAATATTCATACTCCATATACTCAAAATCAATTTTTATTATTCAAATCGTTACCATTCAGGTAGGCGTCAATTTGGCTAAAAAGCACCCTCCTGAATAGTAACTTCGAATCAAGAGTGGGCTGTATAATAAGAATGCATGTTATAATGACTTTTAAGGGGTTACATTAGGACTATGGCATTTAAGTACATCTCCAATGTACAGCAATTCTATATCTGAGATTAAAGATACTACCAAAATATCCATCGTGTTAATCGTCTTACCTTCACTCTAATAGGATCATCGGACGCCCATGACTAACAACTTGCGGTCCACTTATCTCTCGACATTTCGAGCTAAAATACTGAACTGCAAAAATTCATGGTCGTAAAAGTACAAGAGCCCAAAGACTTTTATCTATCTTATGCTCTTATTAAATAAATCTTCATGTTTGGTAAAGTCTTTCGGTGGACTTTTGCTGTTGCATTATCGGGTTTTTTGTTTGGCTTTGATACAGCGGTTATATCCGGTGCAGATCAACCGATACAAAAGCTTTGGGCGACGAGTCCTTCTTTTCATTCATTTTTTGTCATGTCCATGGCATTGTGGGGTACGGTTATCGGAGCGCTTAGTGCGGGTTCGCCTACGGATCGCTGGGGTAGAAAGACAACCTTGTTTTTGATTGGTATATTGTTTTTAATTTCTGCTTTGGGATCTGCATGGGCTTGGGATCCGTATTCATTTTCATTTTTTCGATTTATTGGCGGAATCGGGGTAGGGGCGTCCTCTGTAGCAGCTCCAACATATATCGCCGAGATTGCTCCGGCACATGATCGAGGCAAGTTGGGTGCTATGTATCAGTTCAACATCGTTCTGGGGATATTAATTGCTTTTTTGACAAACTACCTCGTAGGGATTATGGTAGGTGTGGATCAATGGAGATTGATGTTGGGTCTGGAAGTGATACCCGCTGCATTGTTTTGTATAATGGTACTTAGGGTACCTCGTAGTCCACGATGGTTGATACTCAAGGCCGATCGAGAGGAAGAAGCTCGTTCAATCTTGCGCATGTTGAATCCCAATGTTGATATAGAGGTAGCAGTACAACGGATTAAGAACTCTGACCTGACCAAGAAGCATCATGGTTTTTTCTCCGGTCGGTATCGGTTTCCTATTTTTTTAGCATTTCTGATAGCTGCTTTCAATCAGTTGTCCGGTATTAATTTTGTACTGTACTTCGCCCCTCGTATTTTCGAAATGGCGGGTTTGCAAGCTGATATAGCATTGTTATCGTCGATAGGTATAGGTCTAACCAATCTTTTTTTTACCTTTCTTGGGGTATATCTGATCGATCGCCTTGGAAGAAGAACATTGATGATTTGGGGTTCGCTTGGGTATATTATTTCTTTGAGTACAATAGCTTGGGCATTTATGAGTGGCGCCGAAGGTATGGTTGTAGTATATTTTGTCTTTGCCTTCATTGCGTCTCATGCCGTTGGCCAAGGGGCTGTAATTTGGGTATTTATTTCTGAGATTTTTCCCAATCAGGTACGAGCTTATGGCCAATCTTTAGGGACAGGTACACATTGGATATTTGCGGCATTGATTACGGCCACGACGCTGCCCATAATAGAGGCGTTGGGCAATAATCCATGGGTGCTCTTTGCGTTTTTTACGGGTATGATGGTGTTACAACTCTTATTTGTTTTGTTTGTGATGCCAGAAACAAAAGGTGCCAGCTTAGAGGAGTTAGAGGAAAAATTAGTATTAAATAGTTAATTAATAGGTATGTCACCGTTTGTAGGAGAGATTATTGGAACCATGACCTTGATGCTATTGGGCAATGGTGTTGTAGCCAATATGAGTTTAAAAGATACGTATGGAAATTCAGGGGGATGGGTAGTGATTACATTGGCTTGGGGATTGGCTGTATATGTAGCTGTTGTAGTCTCGGCAGATGCAAGTGGCGCTCATCTGAATCCGGCCGTTACATTGGGGCAAGCATTGATCGGCAATTTTTCTTGGTCGGCTGTACCGGGATATGTTACAGCGCAGATGATAGGTGCAGGACTCGGAACGACTTTGGTATGGTTGATCTATCGGCCACATTATGAAGCAACGGAAGATGCTGATGCTATTAAAGCTACGTTTTGTAATGCTCCGGCTATTCCCAATCTTTTTACCAATTTATTTACGGAAGTGATTGGTACTTTTGTATTGGTGTATGGAATTATGCATATAGCAGGAGCAACTGTAGGGGGAGCACCGGCGTCATTGGGATCCTTGGATGCACTCCCAGTGGCGTTGATAGTCGTCGTAATCGGAATGTCTCTGGGAGGAACGACGGGCTATGCCATCAATCCGGCTCGAGATCTCGCTCCGCGGATTATGCATGCCATATTGCCGATTACTCATAAAGGAAGCAATGGATGGGGATATGCTTGGATACCTGTGGTAGGACCTTTGTTGGGAGCTCTGCTAGCTGCTATCGTTAAGATTTATATAGGTTAAGGGAGAGAGAAAATGTCTCATATCAAAGTTCATATTACTTTAGAGAGGATAGATAGATGGGTCAATTTATTGGCTTTTGTGGCTATGACTATTTTGATTGCTATGCCCTTGTATTGGTATGATAAGTTGCCGGATACAATTCCTATTCATTTTAATATGAGCGGTCAAGCGGATGGATTTGGATCCAAAGGTTCGATATGGATTTTGCCGCTTGTGGGCTTTATTTTATATGTTGGTTTGTCTGTCTTGGTTCGGTATCCTCACCATTTTAATTATGCGGCTCAGATCAAAAGTCAAAATGCGAAACAACAATATCGGAGTGCTACCGGATTGATTCGATTCTTAAATTTATTGATTACGGCAGTTTTTGCTTATCTTTCTATTTCCACTGTATATACTGCCATGGGAAATCAAGAGGGCTTGGGCAGTGCTTTTATATGGGTATTTTACTCCATTGTTTTTGTTACATTGGGGTATTTTATGACCAAATTGGTTGCCCGGCAATGATGCTACACGGTTGGCACAAATAGACAAGGATCGCATTGTTGTATTGTCAGAATCATAGATCTTCAGGCTTCTTTAATTTTCTCTTAGTAGTTGTCATCAGCGATATGAGATTTTGGGATTCACTGTAGTTCCACTCTCCCTTACGGATTTTATGTAGTGATGATAGTGCCTTGCTCGACTGATCATTCAAGATGTACGCAACAGATATATACCAGTTGATTTCTTCTCTAAATGAGCTATTAGGGGTCTTTAGAGCATTCAACAAATCAATAGCTTCCTCATATTGACCATCAAAGAGGTAAGAGAGGGACAGATAGAATTTATCTTCTGATGTTTGATTCTCTATTTTACGGAAGTACAGAGCTGCATCTTCATATTTCTTTTCGTCAAAAAATTTGATAGCTTGACCACGGAACTGATATTGTATGTCTGCAACACCTTTGACTAGACCCGGGTGCAATACTTCGCGGGCATGCAGGTACTCCTCTGCGATTTGCTTAGGATCACTTGGCGAAAACAAGACAACTCTGCCCACAAGAAAAAACAGGGTAATACTTGCGGCTATTGCCAAAATACGTCTCGTCCTTCCAAGAGAAAACACCTTTCTCTTTTGAGGAGTCATCCGATTGCGGGTGATACCATATTGGCTGCTGAGTTTCTTCGTCCAAGTATCTTGAAGTTGACGATCAAGTACAATTTTAAGAACTGGCTTTACTGCCTTTTCTCGCTCTTCCGGAGATGAAGCTCTATCATATTTTTTATCCAAATGTGTCATGTCATTCGGTTTTATTATGTTTTTTAAAAATTTGCATCAGTTTTTTAATACATCGTTCTTTTTTCTTGCGAATTGTCGCCGGAGATCGATCCATTTGCTCTGCTATCTCCACTAGTTTCATATTGGCATGAATATGAAGTTTGAGTAGAGTTTGGCATTCTTCGCCAAGATATTCCCATGATATGGCGAGTGTTTTGATATCTTCCTCATTGTACTCTATATGGTTCACCGTGGTGATATCGCTTTCTACAATAGGTCGCGATTTGTAAGAGTTGGCTTGTCGCATATATTTTTGTGTCGCCATCTTGGTAAATAAATATCGCAAATTGCCGTAATAAATTTTACCTTCTATGATGCGCTGCCTGAATTCAATCATAGTATCCATCACCGCATCATAAGCATCATCATGAGTGGACTTATAATTGCGTTTTAGGAATGTCATACTATCACCAAAATGACTCAGAAAGATCTTTTCAAACAATTCATTATTGTCATGCCTTAGTTCGTTAACCAGGTCATCAAATTCTACCGTGCTCAGTCCAAAGTTCTTATTCAAATTAATTGATACCAATGGTGTTCAATATAATGTATCCTCAATATATTAAGTTATTCAACACACTATATGGTCTCAAGGTGGATTAAATCCAGTGTTTATACTAGTATTCATTTTGTTTTTTATTGTTTGTTTTGTCCTGTTTACACATGGTTTTGCAAGTAAAAGAAGAAAAGTACCATTTCGTGACAAAGGAGAGGAAATATTATCTTGGTATGATTTAAAATATTTTTTTTTAGAATAAATGGTCACGTTAGAAACCTTTTTGCCTTATATCACGGTAGAGGATATTGAAAGAACATATTTCTACTGTCGATACGGCACGCCACGGCACCCGATAATTGTGGTTGTTCCGAGGATTAATATTGAGAAATTATGATTGTTCAAAAATCGCAAGTTATACCCTTCCTGATGCTCTGTTTTACATTGCACGGAGCAGGTTCTTGGTTTCTCAGTTCCGACTGCCAAAGTGAGGTTGAGCATGTTGTTCTTGAAGAATATTTCTTTTCAGATGAAGATCCGGATACGGCGATTGTATTCCATCCAGATCAATATTTTGTCGAGCTCGATAGTCTTATTAATCCGGATACTCTGCTCAGCTTACAACAATCCCTTAATTCTGTAGAGGTCTGGCGTGATGATGATCTGAACATGGCTCTGTGGCAGGTGATTAGTTATCCTTTTACTACGTCAGATGGGCAGCAGATTCTCAATATTAACGATATTATCACAGCATCCAAGAAGAAAACAAAGATCACCAGTGTCTCTCTCAATATTCAGCAGAGCATTGTTGCCCCGTCAGCAGGTAGTCAGATTGCTTGTTTTGATATTTCGCAATACTATGGACTCCAAGGAGATGAGGATGTTAAAATCTGTATTATGGATACCGGCATATCCGACATTTCAGACAATAGTAATGCACTATACAATTATAACCTCACGTCCTATTCGGGTTATGACTATGTCCGCAATGATTCCATCCCCGATGACGAAAATGGGCATGGTAGCCACATTGCCGGTATAATCCATAGCATCGCTTTTCAATCTGATCCCGTTAAACCTAATATCACTTTTGATATTAGGAAAACGCATGATTCACTGGGCAATGCGTATATGTCCGCGGTTGTTATCGCATTGATAGATGCCATAGAAGCTGATGTAGATATCATCAATATGAGTTTCAGTTTGCATGATGTTTATATAGACACTTCTTTTTATCCCTTACAAAACGCTATATCCAAGGCAGAAGAAGAAGGCATTCTGATAGTTACTTCAGCAGGCAACAGCTCTTCAGACAATGACGACCTTAGCAATACTGCCTTACCGGCTTCTTTTCCCAATGCGAACATTCTATCCGTAGCCTCTTCTGATTGTTCACATAGTCCCAGTAGCTTTACCAATTATGGCGGAGCACAAGTTGACCTTATTGTAACTGGTGAGCATATACCGGGACCGGATCTTGGAACGGGGATTGTGAGTTTATCCGGCACCTCTCAGGCTTCTGCGATAGTTACTGCACTTGCAGCGCTCAAAGGTACGCAACAAGAAAGTTTTGATTTACAACAGATCAAATGTGCCTTAATACGATATTCGTCTCATTTTGTCGAACTGGCAGATGCCGTTGTTGCTGATGGCGAGGTGGACAATATTCAGGATTTTCTCCTAGATACCCTTTTGTGTGTACCAAAAACGGAAGCATGTTCCAATGACTTGACCGGAGTCATGGGTTTGGCAGGAATCCAAGACACAAGTATAATGCGAGAGACAGATCTCAATATCGAGTCCTCCCAAATCATTCTGAGTGGCCATCAAGTGACTTACGATGCAGCTTCCGGTACACTTTTAA
>JAJRXG010000265.1 GCA_024276375.1 Bacteroidota bacterium
CATTTTGGTTGAATTGCCCGGGATTGACAACGTAGAACGTGCTCGAAGTTTTTTGCAGACAAGTGCGGCATTGGAGTTTTGGGATGTTTATCGCATTACAGATCCCGGTGTTGTCAATGGATTTCTTCAGGCTGATGAATATCTCAAAGCGAAGCAAGATGCAGATCAAGAGGAAAGCACAGACTCATTGGGCAATGTAGATCTCAATAATCAAGGACCATTGTTGAGTATCTTACAACTCAATAGTCCCAACAGCCTCATATACCCTTATGCTGTAATGGGTTCTGCAGGTCGCAATAAGAGAGCACAAATAACAGAATACCTCAATCGCGAGGATATTAGAGCCTTTTTTCCTGCCAACGGTAAGTTTCTTTGGTCAGCCAAGCCCATCAATAATCCCGATACAGGATTGCCTACTAAAGATTATGAGCTATACTTTGTTAAAACCCAACCGGGTACAGACAAAGCGCCATTAGAAGGGGATGTCATCACCAATGCGAGTCAATCGCCCAATCCCACAACAGGGCAGATAGAAGTGTCCCTTCGCATGAATAGCCAAGGAGCCAAAGAGTGGGCGGCAATAACAACACGTGCAGCAAAAGATAATAATCGTGCCGTGGCCATTGTCCTAGACAATGAAGTGGTATCTGCTCCCAGTGTCAATTCACCTATTACAGGGGGAAATTCTTCAATCACTGGAGGGTTTAACGTTGCGGAGGCTCAGGATTTGGCAAGTATCCTTGAGGTTGGCAAGTTGCCGGCCAGGGTGAGAAGTATTCAAGAGAACAGAGTAGGTCCATCCTTGGGCAAAAGCAATATCAACAAGAGTTTTATCTCATTTATAATCGGCTTGGTTGTAGTGTTGATCTTTATGGTATTTTATTATGGTGGAGCGGGAGTTGTGGCAGTAATCGCCTTGGTGGCCAATATCTTTTTTATCATGGGAGCTTTGGCTTCGTTTGGTACTGTATTGACACTTCCGGGTATGGCCGGCCTGTTGCTGACGATCGGTATGGCCGTGGATGCCAACGTAATCATATTTGAACGAGTGCGTGAAGAGCTTCGATCGGGCAAATCGCTGTTGTCATCCATTCAAGATGGTTTCAAACACTCCTATAGTGCCATCATCGATGCCAACGTAACGACGATCATTGTGGCGGTTATCTTGGCCTATTTTGGATTGGGACCGATCAAGGGTTTTGCTGTTGTTTTGATTATAGGTGTATTGTCCTCTCTTTTCACAGCAGTATTATTGGGTAAAATGATGATCGATTGGTGGACACAAGATAAGGGACGGGAACTTTCTTTTTGGACTGGACCATCCAAGGGTATTTTTGCCAATCTAAATATCGATTGGATCGGCAAACGAAAGATAGCATATGTCATATCTTCTACCATCATTATATTGGGGATCGTCTCAATGGCTCTTCGTGGTTTTGATTTGGGAGTTGATTTTAAAGGTGGTTATTCTTACAATGTAGAATTTGCCGAGGGAGTAAATGTTGATCGCAGACAATTGCAGGAAAGTTTGGGGGAAGTATTTGGCAAAATCCCAACCATTAAAGCCGTTGATGCATCGAGCACTTACAATATTGTCACGGATTATATGATTGACAATACAGATGAAGATGCTGCGACAGAAGTCATAGAGACATTGTTTAAAGGTATTGCTGCCGCACAAGGAAGCAGTACTATGGATTTAGAAGCTTTTAAATCAACTGACAATGTCGGAAAAACTCATATTACGGCTTCCAGCAAGGTAGGACCGACTATTGCAGATGATATTATGAAGAGTTCGATGTATGCAGGAACATTTGCCCTGTTGGCGATCTTCCTTTATATCTTCTTGAGATTTAATAAGTGGCAATATAGTCTCGGGGCGGTGGGAGCTTTGTTTCATGACAGCCTCGTAGTGCTAGGTGTCTTTTCTATCGCTTGGGGATGGTTGCCCTTTAGTCTTGAGATTGATCAAGTATTTATTGCGGCAATCCTAACAGTGATCGGGTACTCGATCAATGATACGGTTGTTGTATTTGACAGAATTAGAGAAGACCTCGGTATTTATACCAACAAGTCAACAGATGAAGTACTCAATATGGCAATCAATAGAACCTTCTCCCGCACAGTGATCACATCACTGACCACTCTATTTGTGGTATCTGTACTCCTGGTGTTTGGAGGAGGAAGTATTAAAGGGTTTGCCTTTGCCTTGTTTATAGGAATTATAGTAGGTACCTATTCTTCGATATTTGTTGCTACCCCGATCGTTCGAGATTTATCGGGAGAGTTGAAAGGACGCTCTGAAGTTACTTCTAAGAAGAAGTTTTCTAAAGCCTTGGATGCAAAATAGGTTTGTACCAAAATCAAAGTTATAACGGAGTCC
>JAJRXG010000028.1 GCA_024276375.1 Bacteroidota bacterium
GGCTGGAGTCGTCAACCTTTTGGGAAAACAGCAGTCTTTGTTGGCGACTGATTATCACAAGGTTACTGGACGTAACTTGATATAGAAGTGAGCAATAATGAAACTGATAATTGATGGAGTTGTATACCAAAATCAAGCCAGGGGAGGCGTATCGCGCATTTACTCGGAAATTTTGCCACGGATGTGTGATCTTGATTCACAGTTGTCAGTTGAGCTATTAACTTCGGGGGTTCTCAAACAACCCGTGCCTACTCACATAAATATCAAACACACGACCTTCCCGC
Organism: Bacteroidota bacterium; assembly: GCA_024276375.1. Classification (GTDB taxonomy): domain Bacteria; phylum Bacteroidota; class Bacteroidia; order Chitinophagales; family Saprospiraceae; genus JAJRXG01. The sequence continues at coordinate 285 of JAJRXG010000028.1, forward strand.
ATGGAGAAGGGGCATTCCCACTTCGTTGGCTTTATAGATTGCGTAGAAAGATACGTTCTATTATTCAGTCAACAAAGTTGTTAGGCAATCAGCAAAATATTTGGCATTCAACGTATTATACGCGACCATTTCGCTGGCAAGGACCAATCGTAGTCACCTTGCTAGATATGATCCACGAATATTATCCTGACTTGTTTTCGCGCCCTGTCGATCAAGCCTTTCGAAGGCATAAGCGATCTTGTCTACTTGAGGCAGACGCTATCATATGTATTTCTCAAAGCACACGCGATGATTTGCTGCAATATTATGATATTTCTCCAGAACGCACACACGTCATTCCTCTTGCTTGTAGTGATGTGTTTCAACAATTACCTCCTACAAGTAAAAATGCAGGGCAACGTCCTTTTTTGCTTTATGTAGGTGGACGCCATCACTACAAGAATTTCCGACGGCTTTTACAAGCCTATTCAACTTGGCAAGTACGAAAGGATGTTGATTTGGTAGTAGTTGGGAACGCTTGGACTTCTGAAGAGACACAACTACTTGTTCAGTTTAACCTGAGTCAACATGTTGAGCTAATCAGCGGGGTTACGGATATGGATCTGTGCAAACTCTATAACGAAGCCGCTGTATTTGTATATCCTTCTTTGTATGAAGGGTTTGGTATTCCTTTGTTGGAAGCGATGAGTTGCGGTTGCCCGATCGTAGCATCCAATATTCCTTCGACTATTGAAGTGGCTGCCGATAATGTGTTCTATTTTGACCCTTATAGCATTAATGATCTGCAATCTGCACTGCTGGTTGCATTAGAGTCTAATCGAAAATCAGAAAAGGTTAGTACAGGATTGAAACACGTTAGAGAATTTTCGTGGGATAGATGTGCAAAACAAACTCTAGAGGTTTATCGCCAATTACCCAGCGTAAACAAATAAATGATGATCTGTGGGATAGGTAGTAGCATTCTAACAATTGTTTGATAAAGTTTTATTGAATAGCTGGGTGAATTTAGAACTGACAATAATAGTGGTACCGGTTATGCAAATGAAAACAATCCGTTCCTTGGGTCAATAATATAATCATTGTCCCTTATGATTTTGGCTCATGTTCAGTACAAATGATTTGATAGAATGTCTGAAATTTATGATTATCTGATTACAGGAACAGATCTAAAAGCCTTTCAAAGAAGATGATTCACACTAAATATCGTATTAAACTTATTAAGTATTTTCTCTTACTCGTGATTATTGGCACATTATTATTTCGTGTGGTGGTGAGTTTATATACTAATGTGCTACAAGTTTCAATGCTAACAATATTGACTGAGAGTCTATGGATAACCTTGTCTCCAGAATTTTCTCTCTCTGATGGATTAGTTGCTACTAATAGAGAGAACAGCGCCAACTTAGAACGATTGATTGCGATTTGTAACAAGTTTCAATATAAAAGAGCCTGTTATAATGCTGGTGTTTGGAATTTTAGACTTAACCAATTTAATGTCGCTACACGTCTTTTTTGTCGAGCATATGAAAAAAACACAACGGATAAGTTGCTTGTATTTTATTTAGGGGCCTCGCAATGGGCTGGCGGCGATAAAATTTCTGCTTTAGATACATGGCATAAAGCCCAAGATATTGACAAGTACTTTGCTATTAGGGGAGATGTTTTTCTTAAACGCCAAATGCCGCAAGAGGCACTCGAAGCGTGGCAAATCTCAGATACGATTGATGATACGTTAAGCATTCATAAAACTACCATGTATGTCACCTTATGCGAATTTAGCGTAGAACAAGGGGAGAGGTTGGATGCACTACGTTGGTGTGAAAAAGCAGTAAACACTAATTCGAGTTGGCCTGTTCATTATGCCGTTGTGCAAAGTTTGTTAGAGATGGGTGAATTTGATAGAGCTTTTCAGGTAGCCCAAACTTTAGTGCAGCGAGAAGCCGAACTTACATTTGCCGGTCGTAATCAATCGCACCGATTGTTAGCTCAAGTATATGTTGCACAAAGTAATCACGTGCGTGCTATTGAACAATACAAACTTATTGAGCAGCCGGATCAATTTGTTCTTTATGAATTAAGTCAAGTTTACTTAGAAGTAAATTTGGTAAGTGATGCTGTGAGTACACTGCAGGAGGTTGTTCGGATTGATCCAACGACCAATGTAGCGATACAGGCGCAGAATCAACTGGACAGTGTGCTTTCTCGGTGATTATATTTAAGTTGTGTATGTGAGAACTATAAACATACTTTTTCACTTACACACAAGAAGGTTATGGGATGGAGAAAAAGCCTTTAGTTGGCATTGCTATTGCAGTGCATAATGGCATAGAAAGAACTCGAGAGTGTTTGTTGGCTCTTAATCAATCACATTATGAGCGGCTGTACATTTGCGTTGTAGACGATGGCAGCGTTGATGATACATGGTCGGTTTTGAGCGAGGAGTTTCCCGAGGTACAGGCCATTGCTGGAGATGGCAATTTATGGTGGACGGGCGGTACTAATTTAGCAATTCGTGAATGTCTTGATGCCGGTTGTGAATTCGTTATCCTCTTAAATCCTGATTGTATGGTTGAACCCGGTACGGTAACAACGCTGGTGAATTGTGCTTTCCAATACCCTGATACAATGGTGGCATCTGTTGTTGTTGATCAAACTAACCCTCAGAAGTTATGGTGGGCAGGGACAGTTTGGGGGCCAGTAAAGAAGATGTTGCCTTTTGTGTGGGCTTTCCGTTACCGTCATAAGCGTGAGCGTAATTATGTAGTGGGAGATTTGCCTACAAAGCCATTTCCCACAGCTGAAACAGGGGGGCGAGGGGTTCTCATACCAAAGAGCATTTTTGACGTCGTAGGCTTGTTTGATGAGCAGGTGTTTCCTCATTACAGTGCAGATAATGATTTTGGCTTACGGGTACATGAAGCTGGTTATGATATTATTGTGGAACCTAACGCTAGAGTTGGCTTATACGTTGATGAGACGGGCTTAAATTTGCGACCAAAATTGACGCAATTGCCAAGCGAATATTTTAAGCGTATGTTCTCAAGAAAACATGGTGAATTCCTGCATTGTTCCTGGCACTTATTATTAAGGCATGTCCCATGGTATGCATTTCTTCCAAGTTTACTGTTTTGGCATGGGTTAACCTTGTGGCGGTTTTTTACATCTTCGTTGCATACAGTATCTGACCGTAAGTGATCTTCATTGACAGGATGTAATGATAAAATCAAAGTTTGTTTTTGGCGAAAATTTATGTGAGGATATGGTTCGCGAAGAGAAATCTGAACGACGATTTTCTCTATTGCTGATTATTTTGTTGTTTTGGGTTTACTTGCAAGTTATCGCTGTGTTGGAACCTTTGCCTGTGCAGTATGTATCAATTGCTCTCCAGCTAAAAAATGTTAGTGGCGTAATTGCGGTAGTAGTGGGAACTGCATTGTATTTTGACCGGTTGAAGTTAAATAGATACGCTATTCTTCCATTGATTTATTGTGGATTTGCGTTTTTTTCACTCTCTTTAAGTAGTTTTCGAAATTCAAATGTATCATTAGACAGTTTATACATTGTGTTGATGTATTTTATTTGGTCTTGGATGATGTTTGTGTTAGGTCCTGTTGTTTTTGACTCCCATGAAAACATCAAGACTTTTTTGAAGTGGGCAGTATTGGGTACTGGTCTGATTTTTTTGCTTGGTTTATTTTGGAGTTTGTCCGTTGGGATTCCAATTACGCAAGTATTCGGAGGATCGCGAGGAGGCGCTGAAAGGTATTCTTACGGATTTAGGCATGTTGGTTATATTGGATCGATTCTGACTTCTGTTGTTGTTGGCACTATGTTTCTCGATACGTTTTCAACAAATAAGCGAACGCATGCTAAATGGCTCATCTTATTCATCGTATCTTTGATTGTAATGGTGCTGACTGATAGCCGATCATATATGGTTTTTGTAGCAGTCGTGTGGTTTGTTCATTTAGCTTTAAATCCACGATACTCAAAGTTGGTACTGTATATTGGTGGATTTGGTTTGATCGCATTGTTTTTTTGGGTTGATAGAAAATTCTTGCTGTCGGAAAATCCAATGCAACAAATAAATTATTATTCGTCAGGTCGTATAGTTATATGGCAAGCAGCTATTCAAAATACGATGGAGTCGATAACAACTGTGTTGTTAGGATCTGGAAATATTTCAGGATGGACGACAGTATTTCAAACGATTTCTGGAGACACAATTATAAAACCCTTTCAGAGATTTGCTGTGGATAATATATACGTAGAGATATTTAGCCTATATGGGTTGGTTGGGCTGGTTCTTTTTTTGTGGGCTATGTTTCGTATCATTAAGATAGGGATCGTGCAACTTCGTAACAACGAACAAAATGGTTTATATAAATCTAGGCTAAGTATTGCTATTGGAGTCATGGTAGCTATGTTGATAAGTAGCATTACTTCGTCAAATATGCCATCTATGGGTAATTTGTTGAATATTATTTTATTGTTCGTTTCTGTGGCTGTCATCATCAATTCAACAAGTGAAACTTTGCTTCATAGATCATAGGGTTAATAAAATAGATGAAAGTTCTGATTAATGCGCTATCCGTAAGAGGGGGGGGGGCGGAGTCGTTCTTATTGGGGTTACTTCCTCATTTATTAAAAATGGATGATTCAATAGAATATATATTAATGGTACCTTCAATGAGGAGACATTATTATGAGCATTTATTGAAACCCTTTACCCGTTTACAAATAATTCAGATTCCTGATGAAATCATAACATCTCCTGTACGACGGCTTGTTTTCGAGCATATCCGGCTGACTAAATACCAACATACGGAAGAGATTGATGTCCATTTTCGTGCGGATGAGATGTTATCTCCATTTGTTAGTTTTCTGAAAATTCCCAGCATGATTGTCGTTCATACAACTTCAAATAGATTGATCCCGGCAAAACTAGGCGACAGCAAGTTGAAGTTGTTTTATTGGAATACAATAAGCAACTTAGCTATGCGTCTTGCGACCGTTGTGATCGCAGTTTCACATCATGCTCGTGGTGAACTGTCAGGTTTATACCCTTTTGCTTACGACAAAATCACGGTAATTTATCATGGAGTTAACACGGATGTTTTTTACCCGACATCATCTAAACCTACTCCTTTAATAGATGAAAAAATTCCCAAATATATCCTTTCTGTTTCCGATTTCTACGTGCATAAAAACTTTCCAAGACTTATTGAAGCATATGCAAAAGTAGTCAGTATGTCGTCGGATGAAGTTATTGAAGAGCATTTAGTTATCGTTGGCAGATCAACAAAATCATCTTATGAACGAACCCGTATCTTGGACACTATCAAAAGAAATGGCCTTGAGGATAAAGTTCATTTATTAGACTATGTTGATCAAGCGAAATTGGCATTTCTCTACCAAGGTGCAACTGCGTATATATTCCCTTCGGTCTTTGAAACTTTTGGTTTAACACCACTCGAAGCGATGGCCTGCGGAACGCCAGTTGCTTGTGCACATTATAGTTCTTTGCCTGAAATTTATGGTGATGCGGTCAAATATTTCGACCCTTTCAGTGTGACAGACATGGAACGTGCAATGAGAGAGATTCTTTTTGATGAGATATTACGCGAAAAACTTATAGCGCGTGGTTTTGAGCGTGTGCAAAAATTCACATGGCATTGTGCTGCCTCTAAGTACTGGAAAATTCTAGTAGGATTATCTCAAGTTGAATAAAAAAGTGTTTGAATTACATTCCGATAAGGAAAAACTTTTTGTTGCGAGCATTATAGATGTCCATACTCATTTGCAGTTCGAAAAATATTTTATTGCTGGATATTATCAAAGAGTAGGTGACAAATTATTGTGGGATTTTGCTTTCGAAAATAGGGTTGCATCGATAGTAGCACATACCCTAAAAAACATCTTACATAATAATAATAATAAAATCCCAAATCATTGGGAAATTATACATTCCCAGATTCATGATCTGATAACTGACTATTTATTGGAGTTAGATCGTATTGCTGCAGTATTGGCGAAGCAAGATATTGTTTTGATAGCACTCAAAAATGGAGGGATTTCACGTGCCATTTTTCATTGCCCTGGTTGTTGTCCAATGGGTGATTTAGATGTTTTGGTTGAGAAACAACATTTTCATGAAGCACATCAAGTGTTAGTTTCAGAAGGGTTTCAGTTTGAATTTCGGAGTGACCTTGAAGTTGCAAACTTAGATATAGCTATAAATAGTGGAGGAACTGAGTATTGGAAAATCTTGCCCAATGGGGAGAAATTGTGGTTCGAATTGCAATGGCGGCCGGTTGCCGGGCGTTGGATTCGGCCGGATCAGGAACCATCAGCGGATGAGTTGATAGCGCGTTCAATCCCCATTGCGGGAACGGATGTCAGGCTGCTGGCGCCGGAAGACAATTTGCTGCAAGTTTGCTTGCATACAGCCAAACATTCGTATGTCCGCGCCCCCGGCTTCCGGCTGCATCTGGACGTGGAACGGATTGTACGCGCCTACCCCGATTTAGATTGGGGCGTGTTTGTGGGGCGGGTGCAGGCTTTGCAGGTGAAAACGGCCGTCTACTTCTCCCTCCTCATCCCCAAAGAACTATTCGCTACCCCCATTCCCGATGAGGTATTGGCGCAGTTACGGCCGCCTGCCTGGAAAGAAAAAACTATCACCCACATGATCAACAAAGCGGGGCTGTTCAATCCCCACGAAAAAAAATTCTCTCGCGGGGAATATATTCTCTTTAACGCCCTGCTGTATGATGATTTTCGCGGCCTGTGGCGCGGCGTCTTCCCCGATAAAGCGTGGATGCAGGAACGGTACCAGTTTCAACGCGGCTGGCAGGCGCCCTATTTCCACCTGAAACGGATAGGCAGTCTGCTTTTCCGGCGGTTGGCAACCTGATGCGCTTCTATCGTCGTGTGGGCAAACGTATGCTGGATGGAGAAAGGCTATACCCCACAAAACAAAACAGGCAAACGGCCGTAGCCCGGTCAACCAGTTGTCGTGTATAATGAATAGCATCTGGAGGCAGCGTAACGGATAGATTAAATCAGTGAGGATTCGTTCTTTACTCAAA
>JAJRXG010000266.1 GCA_024276375.1 Bacteroidota bacterium
ATTAGTACCCAAAAGCAGTTCATTGGTTTTGGAAAAATGCCTGCAGTTGGCAAAAGCATTGCGTGCCAATGGCGAGGGATGAGCGGCTGTAAGTACGTGATGCTTGGATGCGTCTATAAGATGAGCCTTGGATTGGGCAAATCTCCCCCAAAGCAAAAAAATAATGTGTTCTTTGTTTTTTGAAATCTGTGATATGACAGCATCCGTAAACCGCTGCCATCCGATGTTGCGATGACTCCCGGCTTTGCGATGTTCTACCGTCAACATAGCATTGAGTAAAAGCACCCCTTGTCTCGCCCATTCTGTCAAGTCTCCATGTAGCGGTATCTCAAAATCAACATCCCGTTCCAATTCTTTATATATGTTCTTCAGTGAAGGAGGCACTCGTACACCCCGGGGAACGGAGAAACTCAATCCCATGGCCTCACCCGGATTGTGGTACGGGTCTTGCCCCAAGATAACTACCTTGACTTGGTCAAAAGGAGTCAGATTGAACGCATTGAAAATAAGTGATCCCGGTGGATAAATATTGATGCCTCTGGATTTAGATGCCAATATATGTCTCTTAATGCCATCCATATATTCCTTCTCAAACTCCTCGGCCAAAACCTTCTTCCACCCTGCTTCTATCTGTACGTTATCAGCTCTCATATGTGTTGTTACTTTCTATTAGATCGAATAGTGCCATCTGACAGCTTGCCTTGATATCGCTTTAACTCCTTTTTGATAACAGGAGCGAGAATATAAAGTCCGATTACATTGGGAAGTGCTACTATAAACACCATCGCATCCGAAAAATCCAATACGGCATCCAACTGTATCGTACAACCCAATACTACAAACAAGCAGAAAATCAGCTTGAATATACTTTTTATCACGCGCGATTCTCCAAAGATATATGTCCAACCCTTAAGTCCATAATATGACCATGAAATAATCGTAGAAAAGGCAAATAAAATCGCTACAATGGATAGGGGTATCACTGACCAACTGATCGTACTTCCAAAGGCTCGAGAAGTCAATTCGACTCCCTGTACACCTTCTCCTGTCATGCTCGGATCATATATCGTGGTCAAGATGACAAGTGCAGTGAGACTGCATATCACAACGGTATCGATAAATGGTTCTAATAGCCCAACATATCCTTCCGTAACAGGCTCATTGGTCTTGACGGCAGAATGCGCTATCGGAGCAGAACCAATGCCGGCTTCATTAGAAAATACCGCCCTCTTAAAACCTAGAATCATTACACCTATAACACCTCCTATCGCAGCATCAGGTGCAAAAGCATTCTGAAATACTGCTCCTATCGCCCACGGAATCCTGTCATAGTGCATCGCTATAATGGTTACAGCGCAGATGAGATACAGAATCGCCATAAATGGTACCATGCTTCCCGTCACCCGGGCGATACCTCGAATACCACCTATGATCACCATGCCAACCAAAATGGTTAAGACAATGCCAAACAACCACCCCTTGTCCACAAAGTAACTCGAATCCGCTCCGGTAACATATACAAATTGCTCAAAAGCCTGATTGGATTGAAACATATTGCGAATACCCAAACAACCAATAACCATCGCCATCGCATATACATAACCCATCGGCTTGGCGATAATCCCTAAGCCCCGTTCTCTTAGGCCATATTCTAGATAGTACATAGGTCCTCCCGAAATCGTTCCGTCCGCATGCTCTCTGCGATACATGACCCCCGCAACACATTCTACAAACTTGGTTGACATAGACAAAAACCCGGCAACCATCAACCAAAATAACGCACCCGGACCTCCAATGGAAATCACAATCGCCACGCCTCCTATGTTGCCAATTCCAACTGTACCGGACAAAGCGGTCGCCAGTGCTTCAAAATGTGTGATCTCTCCCTTGTCATCCTCCGACGAATAGTCTCCCCGTACCAATCTCAACGCATGACCAAATCCTAATATGTTGATAAATCTAAAATAGAAAGTAAAAAATACCGCTGCAATCATGAGCCACATTACAATCCATGGAAAGTGAACACCCCAAATCGTGATCTCAAAAAATATAAACTCTTGTAAGGCATCAGCCAATGGCCGGACGATATCATTGATCGTCTCATCAATATTGCGCATTAAAATTTGTTGAAATCTTGAATGTAAGGTTGCAAGATAAGCACTAAGTTGACATACCCTATATCCTATCAATACATTACGAGCACTAAATATGAGCCCACTCCGCAATCTGACTTTTTTCGCAAAAGAAACATTTTTGGTTTTGTGAGTTTTCGAAGTGGGCTCAAATATAAACGCTCAACATAGGTACAGTCTCCTGATTGATTATAACTTAGCTGATTCCCAAAATCCACTCGCAAGATATCTCAAAGTTCTACTCTATGAAAAAAAATATTTTCGCAATCCTACTCATCGCCATATTATTGATTATTGGCAGCTACTTTGTTCCAAGCCAACCCAAAAACTTCTTTGATCTTTACAAGACC
>JAJRXG010000267.1 GCA_024276375.1 Bacteroidota bacterium
ACCAGTACGGAGGCTTCTTCTGTATTGATACCATCGGTCGCCGTAACTGTATATAATGTCGTTTCTTCGGGACTCGCTACTACATCATTTTGCAATACTGCGTCTCCAAATGTTAACCCGGTAGTGGGTGACCAAGTATAAACAACTCCCTCGGGAGCACTATTTAACAAAGCGATAGATTCTCCTATGCAAACCCTAACAGTATCTCCTACAAGGTCTATGAGCATATTGGGTGAAATACTTGATATGTCAACGTCCCGAAGCACATTGGCCGAACATTTGGTCGATGAAACAACTGTATGGGACACCATGATCGACTCGACACAATCAATCTCAAATTCGACCTCTGCCCCAAACAATGGCAATACAACATCACCTACAACTACCTCCCATCTATATTGCTCAATGCTGTGGGCTTCATTGGGTTCAGTTGAAGTAGAGGTCAATTTAATTCTTTGTCTTCCATCAACACAGGTCGAGGCAACAGCATCAAATGATGCTGTCATTTCACTGTTGTAAACAGCAATCGTTTGCGATATAATTACCTCACAATCCGTATCGGGATGTATAGAGCTCAACTCAACTACATAAATCCCTGACTCTGGATATGTAAAAGTCGGAGACTTCTCTGTGGATTGAAACTCGGGATCACTTGATGGTACATTAAAGTTCCATTGATAACCAAAATCATCTACAGAAGTATTGTTGAAAGTAACCGTTAGTCCATCACACGTCAATTCAGGTGCCTCAAAGCTTATTTCTGCTATATCTTGACACTCTCTTACATTATATTCAAAATTTCTTCTGGTCTTCGAAAGTACTTTTCCGTCTCGCCATTCCATCACTAACACACCGATCAAAAATTGCCCTATTGTATTGGGCACGGCAGTGATTGTACCTGTGGCCGGATCTATCTGAAGGGCTTAACCACCCATCATATTGTCAAGAGAATATCCCTGAGCCCATTCTATCGTGTCATAACTAGGGCCTGGAGGAGGAATGGGTTTAGGTCTTTCTTCAGAAGCTCCTGAATGAGGAGTGAACAGTGCATATGTCAATGAATCTCCATCCAAATCCGTTGCTCTATGAGCAAATGAAATGGGCTCATTGACACAAATAAGGATTTCCGGCCAATCTCCAAATACAGGACTGCTATTGCAAGTATTCAAGGTCTCTTCTGTGAGACAAACAAAACTCGTTAGACCAGTATTCAAGGGTTCAACGATGTTATCCAATGTCACATTTCTACAACAACGCTGATATCCCAGTACATATCCTTTTTCCCTGAAGGGAAGATAAACGGTTGCTCTATAAAGTCCTTCAGTGACACAAACTTCATCACCAAAATATCCACACATAGGACGTCCGGGGTCAATGGTATCGACCTGCAACAAGGGCATCTCAATCATACCAAACCTTCCGAGCCAATCCAAAGGATTTCCCCTAGCATCGAAAATGCCGACAAAAGCAGGATCATCATATTGCGCATCATCCGCTCCATAGACACAATCACGACGTATCACAAGTTCAATCTCATAAAAGTCATTGCCCAGACATTGAAATGTCATATCTGATCCAATCAAGTGGGTAGCGGATAGTTCCGTGCTAAAGACAGTCAACATCAGGACTCCTAAAGCCAGAAGTAGTCGATTTAGTCTATTTACTTTTTTACTCATTAGAATATATAGTTACTACGATGAGCTAATTTTCTATTTAACATATTTCCTCACAGTCCTCCCTCTTTAATCTCTACAATCTCAACACGACGCTCCCTTGAAGCCTCCGGACTATAAATAGAATTTCTTCTATCATACAATTTATCACTTACATTATCCGGTGCGAGTGATTCTCCATAGGACAATTCCGTGATTTTCAATTGGCCACTTTCAATAAAGGGTATCAATCCACCATTTTGGTATGATCGAAGTTCATTTTGAACTGATACTACGCGACGTTGACTCAGAGCCAGATTATATCTCGTATCTGCTCTCGGTGAAGCAAATCCACGTATCGATAGATCAAAGGAATATCCGTCTTTTAACTGCCCATATATATAATCCAAGAAACGCGTAAAACGATCAAAACCTCCCTTGACATCATGCTCAAAGAATGTCTCTACTCGATTCAGCGCCAATTCCTTCTCAGACGACCCGATATTGCGCGTGTATTCCCGCTTGAAATCTGCCTTCTTAAGTATATAGGCGTCAAAAGTGTCAAAATATCGCTTCTCAGTTGTCAACAACCTAGATCTGAGATCCGGATGATCATTGTCAAAATACAAAGCAAGCGGCAAGTAAATATTGAGATCTCTTCGTACTAAGTAAAGATTTTTAACGATCCTTCCCGATCCATCATCATCCCGAGCAACAAATTCGACAGTATCCGGATAATATCTATCTCGCGACGCTACTATTCTATATCCACGTCCCGGAACAACATTGAACAAGAAATCATTGCCAATTTCATTTGTCAAGACGACCTCCTGAACAGAATTGTCCGTCAAATCTATGAGCTTAACTGTAGTCCCTCTAAGGGGTTCTTGTGAAATCTCGTCAAAAGTAAATACTTGCAAATCCAAACTCGTACGCTTGAGATAAATCTTCTTTGTGATTTCTTCGGATTTGAAAATAGCATTGGTGTTGAAAAAAAGTGTATCCGTAGCGTAATTTGGCTTACTGCTGATGAGCATATACTCCTTGTTGCGATCTATATTGAATAGATGGTCATTGCCAATGTCATTAGTGATCTCATTGAGCAATTCCCCACTTTCAACACAGAACAACTTCACATTAACACCTTCAAGACTATCTAATGATCTTGCATCAAAGGTCAAGGCATTGAGATTGATCTGCAAATCCGAAATCTCTACCTTATATATATCGTAACAACAAGATCTGTTCTTCTCATCAATATACTGGGACCCCGTTCTGTTGGAGGAGAACAAGGCTTGAACTCCATCGTCTTGAAGTGAATAGAATACGTCATTGTAGCTACTATTGGTTGGTGTACCTAGATTTTCCGGCTTACCAAACAGGCCTCCATCCACAACACTTCTAAATATGTCAAACCCTCCCAAAGTGGCATATCCATCGGAGCTAAAATACAAGACCTGTGATGGAGAGTGAAAGAAAGGCGATATATCATCTGATGATGTATTGACAGCACTGACATTGAGTGGTGTACCATATTCATTGATTCCTTCTAAGGTCACCATCCACACATCCATACCTCCTTTGCCCCCAGATCTATCGGATGCAAAATACAAAACCTCCTTGCCCGAAGATTTGTCAAAACCAATACTTGGTTGGGTGCTCGTGACACTATCAACATTGATTGGCGCAGGCAGTTTGGCAGCTTCTCCCAATGAACCATCGCTACCAACCGATCTAACATATAAATCACACCTAATACTTCCTCCTGATTGATTTTCACATATTGTATAGAACATTCGAGCGCCATTGAGTGTGTATGCTGCATGCGCCGTATGCAGGTTGGGGTTATTGAGATCCTCTTGCAACTCTACCGGAAGGCCTCCTTCATTGACCGTCATGATTTTGGAGATGAATTCATTTCCATATTGTTTTCTATCGAGGGGGAGTTCGCTTACAGAAGAATATACTATTTGATCCCCTTTCGAGATAGCACCAATCTCCGAATACGGGGTATTGGCAGAACCCTCCAATAGAGAGACCTCAACCGATGTCTCGGGGTTGTCTATGATACTTTTGGCCCAATCTATAGCACTGATTTCTTTTTTGGCCTTGGAAGTTGCAAATTGATCATCTCCTTCTTCTGTACTCAAATACAACTCATAGTTGCGACGTGCCATATCATATTTGCCTTGATACTGTTGTACTTGAGCCAACCAATACGTCGATTTTGGGTAGATTCCGTCAGCATCCCTGCTCACAACTTCGGTGTAAAACTGCTCGGCAAGTTCATAGGAATGAAACTTCCGTGCACTTTCGGCAGTCATATAGATAACCTCCAAATCTGTACTATCAAAATCGAGGGTTTCTAGATAGTAAGTTAAGGCACTGTAGTACTTACCATCGTCATATGCCTCTTCAGCTGCTGCTGTCCATGCTTGCCGGGTTTGGCTAGAAACAACGTTCAACGAGAGAATCAAAACTACGAATATATATGCTATCCTCATGCTCATCTTAAACTTTAGAATATTGGACACACTTTGACTTTTTCAAGAGGTATAACATCAGTAATGATATATTTGAAATGCAATTCAAAGGAAGTAGGCCTATGGCCTATGGCTACATTATCACTGCCTACTTGACTAAAATCTCTAATATTTACATCATAATTGGCTGATATATAATAGTTTTTAAATTGGATTGCAATAACCGGAAACAGTGAACCACTGGTTCTATATCCTATTCCTACATGTACCTCCGTTTCTTTTCCTCTCCTTTGATTGACATGGATCTTTCCCAGTGCGCCCAAAACAGTTTCTCTATATGCACCTTGAAACTGAAACAAGGCATCCAATTGGATATCCAATTTTGCAGCGACCTGAAATGTTCCAACACCAGTCAAAGAAATTCGTCTCGGGAGTTTTATATTGTCATCTCCACCCGGAAGAGGGTCGATCAGCGAAGTATTGGGTTCAATCAGATGAAATACTCCAAGTCCAATATCCAGCTTGGTGCGTTTTGATTTTTGCCAACGATAGTTGAGCCCAAGACCATTGTCAATAAAACTTGTACTGCGCACATCCAATTGCTCGCCGATTGATAGAGTGGGGTCAAAAGCTATTCCATTCCATTGATTGTCCCATCTCAATGATGTTTGATCAAAGTTCCTATTGCCATAACCGATCATCGCTCCTATGGTAAACAGATTTTGTTCATTGATGATCTTAGTCCAACTACCCGTTAGATTAATATTGGATTGACTGAGGCTAGTACCTTGACCTTGCCTATCGTGATTCACCAAGATCCCACCGGAGAAAAAGTAATTTTGGCCGGCCTTAGGATACCATTTGCGGTCAAATGAACCACTAAATGTAGTCCAAGGAACCGGAACCGAACTCCATTGGCTTCTATAACTTAGATTGACTCGTTTGTCTCCATTAAATATACCTGTCTTACCCGGATTGACATTGAGTGGGCTATTATAAAACTGGGAATAATGTATATCCTGAGCACCTAGAGTTCCAGCTACTAGCACAAAAAGAAGATAGAGTATAGTATTTCTCATCTCAAGCGCATGGTTTCGTTCACAGAATAAGATACCCGTAATGTATAGATTTTAGTGGTTTACACCAAAATAAAGCAACAAATTATGCACCTTTACTAGTGTTAACCCTTATAATTCAACCACTTACGGTCACCTTGATAGACAAAAGTACAAATAATCATCCAAATATAATATTGTATTTATCGCATCATTATTTTAATATATATTGATTTTTGTGGAATAACTGTGTATGAAAATATTTGAGTCTAAGGCCATTGCCCAAATCGACCGGGAAACAATCCGTTTGGGAAGGAGTGAAAATGAATTGATTTGTCGGGCTGCTTCATCTTTTATTGGATGGCTCATGCCACGCATTTCACGCATTTCACAGGTGACTTGTCTGTGTGGCCCGGGCAACAATGGTGCTGATGGCTTGGAGATTGCCTATCAATTGTCAGCATGGGGATACTGTGTTGATGTGGTATGTTTTGAGTTTGGTAAGAAGAGCCAAGGATATGCCTTTCATAAATCCAAGATTGTTGCAAGTCACATCCCCTATAGAATATTTCAAGAAGCTCCGACTCAATGGCAGTTTACTATGGGTGACGTAGTGATTGATGCCCTATTGGGCAATGGACTTAATCGTGTGCTGGAGTTTCCTTATAAGGATTTGGTCATGTATGTCAACGCCATGCAAAAAGAAGTGTATGCTGTTGATGTTCCTACGGGGATGATGACCACAAAAGAAATCGAGGGGTGTATCATGAGATGCCGTGGAACTTTTTCCTTTGAATTTCTCAGGAAGGCCTTCTTTTTAAGAGAAGCATATGCATATACCGGTGATTTTCAGTATGGGTCTATCGGGCTTTCAATTGATGTTATCCAAAAAGTGGGCACATCAACATTTATGACGGACAGGTCATTTGTTCGAAAGTATTTCAAGAAACGATCGCCACATAGCTATAAGAGAGATTATGGTCATACCTTATTGATTGGTGGCAGTGAAGGGATGACTGGATCCATAGTATTGTGTGCACGTGCTGCAATTGCTTCCGGAGTAGGTCTTTGCACAGTAGTTTCGGACAAAAAAAACCGCACCATCGTTCAATCTTCTTTACCCGAAGCTATGTTTAAAGCCCTTGACGGCGGAGATATAAATTGGGATCAATATACCATAGCTATCGGTTGTGGTTTAGGGCAGCAAGAATCTGCTTATACCCTGCTTGAAAGAATGCTTCAATCCGTTGATCGCCCGATTGTTATAGATGCTGATGCGCTCAATATATTGGGCAGGAATCGAGATCTATGGAATCTTCTTCCTCGAGGCAGCATTTTGACGCCTCATATTGGCGAATTTCACAGATTATTCGGGCGATGCAGCACTGATTATGAACGGATAGAGTTGCTCAGAATATCGGCACATAAATATAATGTTCATATTGTCCTCAAGGGAAAATATACACAGATTGCCAGCCCCAATGGTGAATTATATTTTAATTCAACCGGCAATCCGGGGATGGCGACAGGCGGTAGTGGAGATGTACTATCGGGAATTATCTGTGGATTTCTGGCACAGGGTTATGATGCTCAGATTGCAGCCATTGTCGGAGTCTATCTTCATGGTCTCAGTGGTGACCTTGCGGCTTTAAAGTTAGGTATGAGTGGACTAAGTCCTTCATCAATAATTGACTTTCTTTCCGACTCAATAAAAAAAGTACAATGAAAAAAAGAAAAATATGTGTATTGACCGGTGCGGGAATAAGTGCGGAAAGCGGTATAAAGACATTTCGTGATGCAGATGGACTCTGGGAGGGTCATGATGTAATGGAAGTAGCGACTCCCGAAGGGTGGCACAAGAACAGAGATCTGGTTCTAAAATTTTACAATGATCGGCGACGGCAACTCCTCCGGGTATCACCCAATGATGCCCACAAGGATCTTGTCAGACTGGAGCAAAAATATGAAACCGTAATCATCACCCAGAATGTGGATGACCTCCATGAGCGTGCGGGCAGTTCAAACATCATACACTTACACGGAGAATTGATGAAGGTAAGGAGCGAGCAGTACCCCCAAGTTATATATCATTGGACAGGGGATCTAAGCCCTGAGGATAGATGTGATCAGGGGAGTTCTTTGAGGCCTCATATTGTTTGGTTTGGTGAAGATGTACCTATGTTGGGCGCTGCTGTATCAGCTATACAAACTGCCGATATAGTCATGATCATCGGTACTTCAATGCAGGTATATCCTGCGGCGGGATTAACGGCATATGCTCCTCCCTCGGCATCGATATACTACATTGACCCCAAGCCTCAAATAAATCATGAGTTGCACCAACAATCCGATCGACTACACATCATTAGTGGTACTGCCGTAAAAAATGTAAAAGTGGTGGTTGAACGACTTTTAACCTCCTCATCAACTGAATGATTTTTTTTCTCATTCCATCTAGATCAACTACCGCACATTAGGCAGTCTTCATCCATTGTACATACTTCACCCATTGGGATTTCATCCTGCTCTGTTAATTCTTCTTCACTTTTGACGTATTTCTTTTGATGTTTGGCACTGAGAGTAAACTTGATTGGATCTACGGCTGCTTTTGATCTGAGATAATACATGCCAGTTTTTAGACCTTTTTGCCAAGCATAGAAATGCATAGATGTCAATTTGCCAAAATTGGGATTTTCAATAAATAGGTTTAAGCTTTGACTCTGACAGACATATGCTCCACGGTCTGCCGATAGATCAATGATCGTCTTTTGGCTGATTTCCCAAACGGTTTTGTACAGGGCTTTTAAATCCTCGGGGATATCATCAAAATCCTGAATAGATCCATTGGAAGCCATGAGTCTTTCCTTCATGTCATCATTCCACAATCCTCTACTTATCAAGTCTTTAAGAAGGTGTTTGTTGACAATAATATACTCTCCCGAGAGCGTTCTTCTTGTGTAAAGGTTAGAAGTATATGGTTCTATACATTCATTATTACCCAGTATTTGAGATGTTGAGGCTGTTGGCATCGGAGCTAGAAGCAAACTATTGCGAATGCCCGATTTAGTAATTTTTTCCTTGAGACTCTTCCAATCATATCTATCTGTAGGTGTGACGCCCCACATATCAAATTGTAGGATTCCCTTGCTTGCCGGTGAGCCTTGGAATGACTGATAAGCACCGTTTTTCTCAGCCAAGGCATTGGATTCGGTGAGAGCAGCGTGATAAATGGTTTCAAATATGTCGATATTCAGTTGTTTGGCTTCTGGACTATCAAAAGGAGCTCTGCACAAAATAAACGCATCTGCCAATCCTTGGACACCGATGCCGATCGGTCGATGTCGGAAATTGGAATTTTGAGCTTCAATTACGGGATAATAGTTGATATCGATAATCTTGTTCAGGTTGCGGGTGATCACACGTGTTACTTCGTAGAGCTTTTCGAAATCAAAAACACCATTCTCAATATACTTAGGTAGAGAAATGGATGCCAAATTACAGACCGCTACCTCATCGGGAGATGTGTATTCTAGGATTTCAGTACAAAGATTACTGGATCGTATAGTACCTAGGTTTTTTTGATTGGATTTCTCATTGCACGCATCTTTGTATAGGATGTATGGGGTACCTGTTTCGATTTGAGAATTTAATATTTCAAACCATAGATCTTGAGCTTTAACAGTCTTGATTGCCCTACCTTCGGATTCATACTGTAAATAAAGTTCTCGATGCTTGCTACCATAGCTATCATCCAATCCGGGGCATTCATTGGGACAAAACAAAGACCAATCTACGGCTTCTTTCACGCGTTCCATAAATAAATCAGAAATCCAAAGCGCATAGAACAGATCTCTGGCTCTCATTTCTTCTTTGCCGTGATTTTTCTTCAATTCTAAGAAGTCGAAAATATCGGCATGCCAAGGCTCGAGATAGATGGCAAATGCTCCTTTGCGTTTTCCGCCTCCTTGATCAACATATCGCGCTGTATCGTTAAAGACCTTCAACATGGGAACGATACCATTGGAAGTACCACCGGTTCCTTTGATATAGCTTCCTTTAGCTCTGATATTATGAATGGATAATCCGATTCCTCCTGCCGATTGACTTATCTTAGCACACCGTGTAAGTGTCTCAAATATACCTGGAATACTATCTTCTGTGACGCTCAACAGAAAGCATGAACTGAGTTGAGGCTTAGGAGTACCTGCATTAAACAGTGTCGGAGTAGCATGGATAAACCATTTTTCGGACATTAAGTTATAGGTTTCGATTGCAGCAGCTATATCAGATCCGTGGATTCCTATAGATGTCCTCATGAGCATATGTTGGGGACGTTCCACTACCCTTCCGTCCATTCGCAAGAGATAGGATCGTTCTAGAGTTTTGAATCCAAAATAATCAAAGTTATAGTCTCTATCATAGATGATTGCCGAATCGATCTGGTCTCGATGTTCTCTTATGATATCCATTGTAGATTCCGCTATCAGACCGGCTTTGGCTTGAGTTTTGGGATCGATATAGTTAAACAATCTGTCCATGGTTTTGGAAAAGGACTTATCGGTATTCTTATGTAGATTGGATATTGCGATCCGAGCAGCCAACAAGGCATAATCCGGATGATAAACGGCCATAGAAGCCGCTGTTTCTGCCGCCAAGTTATCCAAATCGGTAGTAGCTACTCCGTCATATAGACCAAGGATAACTTTTTTGGCGATATCAATCGGCTCAATGTGATCTGGGTTAAGACCGTAGCAGAGTTTTTTAATTCTTGCTGTTATTTTATCAAAACTGACGAGTTCAGTCTTGCCACTTCTTTTTACTACTTGCATGTATTTTATTCGTGTTCAAACGTTAGTAAAGACAGGCTTGGTTGGTACAGTATAAAGTGAGGCAGTTAATAGTCTAAAAATCCTCATCCATCGAGAATACTTGACTATCCTTGTCTGCCAGTACTCCGGCTTTCTGATAGTCTCCTACTCTTTTTTCAAAGAAGTTTGTTTTCCCCTGTAAGGAGATCATTTCCATCCAAGGGAAAGGATTTTCGACACCATATACTTTGGAGTTACCCAATGACAATAGCAAACGATCTGCGACAAACTCAATATATTGGTACATCAAGTCAGCATTCATCCCGATCAAATTGACTGGTATCGCGTCTGTGACAAATTCTTTTTCTATTTGAACAGCCTCTGTAATAACTCGTTGGATATCTTCCTTAGGAAGTTTATATTTTATGTGTTGGTTATACAGCAAACAGGCGAAGTCACAGTGCATACCTTCATCTCGAGAGATCAACTCATTGGAAAAAGACAATCCGGGCATCAAACCGCGTTTCTTAAGCCAGAAGATCGAACAAAAAGATCCACTAAAAAATATCCCTTCAACTACTGCAAATGCAACCAGTCGTTCTGCGAAACTTCCTTCATCAATCCATCGAAAAGCCCATTTGGCCTTTTTGGCAACACAATCCATTGTTTCGATGGCATTAAGCAGATAGGTCTTTTCTTTTGGTTCTTGTATATATGTATCTATAAGGAGAGAGTAAGTTTCGGAGTGAATATTCTCCATCATAATTTGGAAGCCATAAAAGAACTTGGCTTCAGTATATTGAACTTCGCTGACCATATTCTCAGCGAGGTTCTCATTGACGATTCCGTCACTGGCAGCGAAAAAGGCTAAGACATGTTTGATAAAATGACGTTCATTGTCATTTAACTTATTATGCCAGTCACTGATGTCTTGATGAAGATCTATTTCTTCGGCAGTCCAAAAGCTTGCTTCTGATTTTTTGTAAAAAGCCCAAATATCATCGTGTTCAATCGGAAAAAGAACAAATCGATTGGGATTCTCTTTGAGTAGGGGTTCGATTTTTTTCGGCATGTTGCGCTGTTCTAAATATTATTTCATAAAGAGTCTCCTCCTACTTTCCGTTGGTGACGGATTTCACAAGAAAAAAGTATAATTGGTTGGTTATATGTGCTCTGATACTAAAAGAAGTGCTTACTTGCTACTCAGTCTCAATTGCAGAACAAATAAATGCAAAAAAGTCTTAATACGTCGTCCTTTTGTCAGAGAGTTACCAACATCGTGTTGGTAAAGTTTGTAACGCATTACAAATCAGAGACATATGAATTATACCTAGGCTAATCATTGTGCAAAACAAGCGTAAAGTGTTGATAATCTTTGGCAAACGCTCATCAATAAATCCTAATATAATAACTAAAGTTTGTCTTTTTGTCGAAATATGACCAATAAGGCTCCAGCGAGAACGAGAGATAATAAGATCACTAAATAGGGAGTTGCGGCATGGTCCATTAGGGGTAAATCGAGGTTCATTCCATAAAAACTAAACACGATAGTAGGCACCATCAGTACAATGGTTACGGTGGTTAATCGATGGATAATAAGGTTGAGGTTATTGGATATAATGGAGGCATAAGCTTCCATTGTACTACTCAAGAGATTGGTATGTACATTGGCCATTTCGAGCGCTTGACTATTGTCAATAATAATGTCTTCAAACAGATCTTGGTATTCTTCCACCTCCCGGACATTGAGAAAGTCTGTGCGCTTCATTTTTTGTTTAAGGAGGTCATTATCGCTCAAAGAATTGAGCATATAGACGAGTGATTTCTCTATTTTTAAAAGTTGTTGAAGTTCTCGGTTGCGGCTTGAACTATACAGTTCCTTCTCCATAATGTTTCGTCTCAGATTGAGTTTTTTTAAGACATCCAAAAACTGAAAAACGGTCTGTTGGAATATCTGGAGGACAAATTTGCGTTGATCAGTTGGATCAAAACTTTTTACACGCATTTCGAGAAACCGATCTATCACCTCATTCTCAGTAGAAGAAATGGTGATAATTTTATGTTCCTTGAGGATGATACCGATTGGCGCTGTTATGTATAAGGCGTCACTTTCTTTTTCATCTGAATTGACGATTGGGACATTAATAACGATGAGCCGAACGTCATCTTCGCGATCAAAGCGCGATCGTTCATCAATATCTAGCGAGTCTAGAAGAAAGTCAAGAGGGACTTCTTCTTTTTGTGCGAGGCTCTCCAATTCTGCATTGTCCAATGGCGCCGTGACATGTATCCACGCAGAGGTTCCATCTATATCCGGAACTATTTTGCCAGCAGCTATCTGATAATATGTATACATTGAATCACAGGTACTCGGGTTAAGAACAAGTCAAATTTCGATCCAAAAGTAGAATAAGCCTTCAATTGATCCAATAGCTTGCCTAAAAATCAGGTAGAAAGAATGATTTGGCTCATATATCAGTCTCTTAGAGAAAAATGGATTGGTCATCTGACGGCTTGTGCAAATTTTTTCTGATTGTAATTTTTTCGTTACTATTCAGATTAGGCGTCATTTTGGCTAAAAAGCACCCTCCTGAATAGTAACGTTTTTTATAGCAGCTATCAATTATTTAATCGACTTTAGCGCTTTTTCGCTTGCATAAGGATCCGGGATTATCACAATATTGTACCATTTTTGTATCCTTATTGCGTGGGTGTGGAATAGTAAGTTAAAATGGAAGTCCTTCAAAACTGTACAAATTGTACCTTTGCGCTCTTTTACGTCCTACATGGAAATATATGGATCGAAAACAACTCATTGGTTTTATCTTAATCTTCTTCATCTTGATGTTTTGGAGTATCCTCAATCAACCCTCTCAGGAGGAAGTTGAGGCTGCTAGGCGCAAGAAAAAGCTACAAGAGATTCAGCAAGTAGAAGAGCTTCCGATAGCATCCCGGAATACAGCTCCGCCACCTACCACTATTGAACCCATAAAAGATTCTGTTAGTCAAGCATCCTATGAATCACAGTTTGGTATTTGGTCTAGTGCTATACAAGGCACATCTCAACAAGTATCACTTTCCAATGAAGTGATGACTGTGGTTTTTGATACTAAAGGTGGAACTCCCAGGTACATAGAGTTGAAGGATTACACCAAGCAGACGTTTAATAAAAAGGAGCAACTCATCAAGACAGAACAACTTAGGTTGCTGGAAGACAAGAAAAATAAATGGAATCTACAATTGAGAAAGGGAGTCTATCATGTCAATACTGAAGATTTGTTTTTCTCGGTCAAAAAATCTGACGCTTCACTGGTATTCCGAGCCACTGCCAGCAATGGTGCTTATATAGAGCAGACCTTCTCATTGTCACCTAGCAGTTATGAGATTGAATATGACATCACCTTGCGCGGGTTGTCTTCAGATGTTTCACAAGAAGATGGCATCAAGTTGGAGATTGTCAATTATATGGACAAGATTGAAAAGAATTCTATTTACGAAAGTCGTTTTTCAACGGTATATTTCAAGGCCGAGGATGAAGATTATGATTATTGCAGTTGTACGGGCGATGATGTAGAAGAACTCGATGAGGAGAAGATCGATTGGGCTTCATTTAGTAATCAGTTTTTCAATATTTCGATCATTTCCAAAGGCAGATTGTTCGATGGGCTACGGGCGGAGACGCGCATGTTGGATAAGGATGACGAAGACTTGAAGTACACATCAGTGCTCTTAGATATACCATTTGACGGGGGGACATCGGAGACGTTTAGTCTGAGTGTATTTACGGGGCCTAACGAGTTTAAGATGCTAAAGGCGTATGGCAATGGATTAGAACAGATCATTCCATTTGGCAGGAGCATATTTGGCACCATCAATAGATATGTGATAAGACCGGCATTTGATTTTCTGGCTGGTTTTATCGGCAGTAAGGGATTGGTCATCATCATCTTGATCTTCATCATCAAGATGGCATTGTATCCATTGACCTATAAGATGCTTCATTCGCAGGCTAAGATGGGTGCACTTAAGCCACGTTTAGCTAGTCTGAAAGAGAAGTACAAAAGTGAGCCACAGAAGCAACAGATGGAAACGATGAAAATATACCGTGAATACGGTGTGAGTCCATTTGGGGGCTGCATGCCTATGGTAGTTCAGATGCCTATATGGTATGCTTTATTTCGATTTTTTCCTGCCTCGATTACTTTTCGTCAAGAACCCTTTTTATGGGCATCGGATCTATCATCATACGACGTTCTTTTTAATATACCCTTTGAAATACCGGCTTTTGGTTCTCACGTGAGTCTATTTACGATCCTATGGGCAATTACTACGGTGATATATACCTATTATAACTCTCAACACATGGATATGTCATCACAACCTGCGATGAAGTACGTGCAATATCTGATGCCGTTGATGTTTTTTGCTTTTTTTAACAATTATGCGTCGGGACTGACGTGTTATATGTTTTTTAGTCAATTATTTACGATAGCGCAAACGGTGATCACTAAAAAGTTTGTTTTTGACGATGAAAAACTCTTGGCTGAGTTAGACATACAGAAGGCCAAACCGAAAAAGAAAAACTCCTTTATGCAGAAACTTCAGGAGGCTCAAGAGAAGCAACAACGCATGCAAGAAATGAAGGAAAAGGACAAGAGAAAGAATAAAAAAAAGAAGTAGCTAATACGACATGCTTAGACAAAAACGAGTTGGCATTATCGGAGCTGGAAAATTTGGTCTTGCGCTCGCCAATCTCGCCGGCGTCAATTTGCCTGTGACCTTGTATAGCCGCAGAACGGACTTAGTTCAGCAAGTCAACCAAAAGCATAGTTATCGCGATATAAAACTGTCCCGTAATATTACGGCTACCAACGATCCAAATGAACTGTGCGAGACTTCTCAATTGATATTTCAAGTAACTCCGTCCATTCATTTCCGTAAAGTGATTCAATTGATGGGGGACCAACTGACCCCGCGTCATATTATTATCCACGGAACTAAGGGCTTTGATTTGTGGACGGGTAGAAAAAGCGATGAACCCTTCAATTACGATAGTCTCGAGCTGTCCGGTATTCATACGATGAGTGATGTGATACTTCAAGAGACGGATGTGATAAGAGTAGGTGCATTATGTGGGCCCAATCTGGCAGATGAAATACTTCAAGGTCTTCCGACGGCCACAGTGATAGCGAGCGAATTTGATGAAGTCATAAAGATGGGCAAAGAAGCGATCGGAGGCGATCGGTTTTTTGTATTTGGCTCTCACGACATCAAGGCTGCCGAATTGGCGGGAGCTTTAAAGAATGTCATAGCATTGGCATCTGGTATTCTTAGGGGCAAGTCAATGGGAAAGAATGCAGAATCCATGCTCATAGTAAGAGGGCTTAGAGAGATGATGCTTATCGGAGAGGCCTTGGGTTCAGATAGCTTGTCATTTTACGGTACTTCTGGGCTTGGAGATCTTATTGCTACGGCAACATCTACAAAAAGCCGGAATTTTCGCTGTGGTATGCGTATTGCACAGGGAGAACGTATCGAAGATATCGTTAGAGACAGTCAAGAAGTGATCGAAGGGATAAGAACCATCAAAATCGCATACAGAATCGTGAATAAACTAAGACTACGGGTACCCATTATATCTACGATATACAAGATACTTTTTGAAAACAAACGAATAGAAGAAAGCATTTACGAATTAATGAAGTACCCATTAACATCCGATATTGATTTAAAATAGAGCATGTTGTAGATCTCCAAGGTCAATTTTGGATATTTGTCGTTGTAATAAGTCTTCCGATCTATATAATTTTGATAATTTGGCCTTGAAAATTAATTTTGTGCTAAACGAGCAAAACAATAACTATGAAAGATTTCTCTTCTCTTGATAATATGACAACTAAACCTAAATCCTTTTGGTCGAGACCGGAAGGTAAGACAGGTTCTTTGTTCCTTTTAGCTATTTTGGGAGGTTTGGGCTTCCTCGTGGTATCCAATATTGCAGCATTGGTCTCATTTGCTTCTAGCCTATTGGGTTTGGTCGTGACAATTCTGGCTCTTGCTGTCATAGTTTATATGGTATTGGATCCAAAAATGCGTGCTTTGGTGGGATATATGTATAAAAGCATCATGCGCAAGATCACAGGAATATTTGTGACCATAGATCCCATTGGTATCCTGAAGAACTACATTGATGATCTGAGTGGTAATCTCAAAAAAATGGGTAAGCAAATAGGTGGTCTGCGTGGACAGATGCGCAAGATTAAAACCATGATGATCGACAATACCAAGGAGATAGAGCAGAATCTATTGATCGCTCGAAAGGCAAAAGAGCTCGACAATAATAAGCAACTCATGTTGGCAAGTCGAAAAGCTGCCAGACTTAAGGAGTCCAATGAGAAGTATGAAAAACTGCATGCCAAAATGGGCTTGCTGTATAAGGTATTGACTAAGATGTATGCCAACTCTGAGATTCTTCTTGAAGACACTAAAGATCAAGTAAAAATCAAGGAGCAAGAGCGCAAGGCGATCCGTGCTTCATATGGAGCTATGAAATCGGCAATGAGTATCATCACAGGAGATTCTGATAAGCGCGCGATGTTTGATCAAGCTATGGAAGTAATCGCCGATGATGTTGCCAATAAGGTAGGTGAAATGGAGCAATTCATGGAAATGTCCGCCAACTTTATGGAATCTGTAGATCTCCAAAATGGAATATTTGAGGATCAAGGACTGAAGATGCTTGAAGAATATGAAAAGAGAAGTACGCTATTATTGCTCGGTGGTCAAGAAGTAGATGATGACACCCTAGATCTCAATGAGTACCAAGCTCAAAAAGCTAAGGTAACGGGGTCATCTGATTATAGTAGTCTTTTTGATTAAGATATGAGCTGATTGGTTTTGTTTCAGTGCTTCTGTTCTATACCTAGTTTTAGTTACTGAAACGGCTTCTGACGATAGAGAGATCGTTTTCTCTACTATTCTTCCTACAAATGTATTGGGATAGTGTTTTCTAATCAAATGCCTGTGCGCCTTCTAAGACATCACCTGAGCAATTCAATTCTATCGGATATAATTATAATTGAAAAGCATGATAGTTTTTCCGGCATCTACATAGATGGTTTGTCCGGTGATGGATCTACTCAATTCGGACAACAAAAAAGCGATGGTAAAACCACAATCTTCGGGGGTTACGCTGTGATCGAGTACTTGCTGGTTTTTTGAAAAATCTTCTATCCATTGGTCGGGGTCAGAGGCCCATGTTTTTATGAGGTCATAATTTTGTTCGGCATGTACCATTCCTGGAGCTATGGCATTGCATCGGATTTTGTATTTGCCCAGCTCATAAGCTGTAGCTCTCGTAAATCCTTCTATAGCCGATTTGGTAGCCGCATAAATTGAAAAATTGGGTTGACTTGAATGAGCGTGTACGGAAGATACATTGACTATATTTCCGTTGCTCTTGGCATCAAGCAATTGCTTAACAAAATGCTTGGTTACCAACCATGTTCCTTTTAGATTGACTTCAAAGACCTTGTCATGTTCTTCCGGTTTGATTTCATGGATGGGTTTACTAAGTCCGACACCGGCATTATTTACTAGGGCATTGATGACACCTACTTCTGATTTTATTATTTCAAACATTTTCTTGACTTCCTGCGGATTGCTGATATTTGCTTGAATGGGGATGGCATTAGGGTATTTTCGAGCAGCTGTTTCTGCTTTTATTTGGGTGATATCATTGATGATAAGTTGTGCGCCGCAGGCATGGAGAATGGCACAAGCCCCTATGCCGACGCCAGTTCCGCCGCCTCCTGTAACAAGTACTTTTAAATGAGATAGATCTATCATAGCTTACATAATACCGTATTTCTCAAAGGCTTGGCAAGCGCTCATTCCGGATTGAATGGCCTTTAGCACAAGTTTCTCACCTCGGGCTTTTTCTATAGCTTTTTGGATAATTTCTCCCTCTTGGGATTGTGGTATGATACATACGCCATCTCTGTCGCCATAAACGATGTCTCCGGGTTTTACAATAACACCTTTTATTTCTATGATGCATCTGTAATCTATCACTTTTCCTCTGACTCCTTGATCTTGGGCATAGGATCCATAGGAAAATGTAGGAAAATTGATCGCCAGGGTACCCCAACTATCTCTTGTGTATCCATCTAGTACTACACCTGCAGCTCCAAGTTTTTTGGCTCGTGTGCTCATTAATTCGCCCCATAGGGCGTATTTGGGAGAGGATCCGGAACAGATATATACTTCGTCAACTTTCAGGTTATCAAGAGCTTCCAACATGAGTCCAAAAGGTTGTTGCATAACAGCATTGGTATTGGCGGTTGAAATTTCGCCATAGGTGTCTGTTTCCAATACAGGCATTGCTCTTCCGACAACGATCATCTCATTGTCCAAGGGTCGTATCTGTGGAGGTAGGAATTGTTGATACAATCCCATGCCATCCATAACATCTCCAATAACTGCTGAAAACAGTTGTTCTTTCATCATTGAGAAAAGTTTCTTGTCGTTTGCCATGGTTATTATAATTTTAATCTGTGCATATGCTCAAGAGTAATTATTACTTCTTTTTTTGTTACTATCTATTGGTGGGCTACAAAATTTGCTCTTTCTATCATCCAAAAAAGCAACTATATTGGACGGTTAAGATTTGAGCCCACTCCGAAAACTCACAAAACCGAAAATAGCCAGATTCCGTAGTGGGCTCAGATTATATTTAGTAAGAGATTAATTGTATGTCATCATTATTTTTGGCAATTACAATAAGATATTGATCTTTAAAAGATATTTTTTCAAGATCTCTTACATTTCCTCTTATCAGTAGTCCAACGTCCTTATTCTTGACTGCACTAAATTGTCCCTTACCATCCCCCAGCAAAAGAGTTCCTTTGCTGGCATCATATCTACCGAACTGAACTTTGGTTTCGGTAAAATTGCCGGCAAGTAAAATATCGATATTATTGTCTTTGTTGAAATCCTCAAGCAGAATACCGTATATCGGCGATAGTTGAGCTTCGATAGGTAGTTTGTGCAATCTGAACATCCCTTTACCAAGATTCTCTAAATAAACCGATTGGAGCATGTGGGCACTCTTTTGAATAGCTCCTCGAAGCTCCTCCTTTGTAAAAAGCTCTGGAGTGGTAATATTGGCGTAAGACTCATAGGTATCAAATCTCTTTTTAAATTGGACTAATTGACCTAAGAAATCATCTCTGGGAGCAATTGGGACTTCTTTGCCTTGATTATAATATGATATGATCGGATCTATCGAACCATTGCTGTCAAAATCCTTAGCAAGTATGCGGATTGGCTCGTGTTGATTTGCATTAAACTGGCTGTTCAAACCGAAGTTTCCGACGACAATATCCATGTCGCCGTCATTATCCATATCCGCACCTTGTAAGCTACTCCACCATCCATTGGTATGAGTCATGGTTGAGTCATTCATTATGATTTGGCCCCATCTGTTAAGTTTACCACTTGTGTTCTTAAAAAAATGGATTCCTTCCCACTCGCCTACTAGGACGAGATCCATCTGTTTATCCTGATCTAAATCTATCCACTTGGCATCTGTGACCATACCAAGATTACTTAATTCGGCAATGATAGAATCACCACTATCGATATAGTTTCCCTTACCATTGTTGAGTAGGATATAACTTTTTTCTGAAAGAGGATATTGACTTGGTTTTGATCTTGTTCCGACAAACAAATCGAGATCTCCATCGTCATCTATGTCTGCTGCTGCTACGCAAGAGGTGCTAGTAAGCATGATGGGGAGGTGGGCTCTTTTCAATTCAAAATTTCCGTTGCCGTCATTGAAGTATAAACGATCTTGGTACAAATCGGAGGAAACGGGGTGTTCATTGCCCCCGGAAGCAAGATATAAGTCTAGATCATTGTCTCCATCCACATCAATAAAAACAGCATCCACATCTTCATTATCAGCATCTTGATTGAATGCAGGTTGATTCATCCGATCAAAAGTCTCATCCCAACGTTGCACAAATAACTGTCCAGCTTGCCCGGAGGCACCTCCGATAAATATATCATCAAGATTGTCTCCGTTGACATCTCCCACACACAATGCGGGCCCCTGCGTAGATAGCATATGTGGCAATAGGGGCTCACGCTTAAAATCATTAAATAGATTCTCTTGATGTTTAAATTTTAAATTTAGATCATCATCCCGGTTGACAAACAGAGGCTTACTCTCAATAGTCATTTCTTTTTCTTGAGTTGGTTCATACTCAATAGTAATAGTTTGATCCACATCGAGATCTGTCAGACTTTGTCTTGATCCATC
The DNA here is from genome assembly GCA_024276375.1 of Bacteroidota bacterium. GTDB lineage: Bacteria > Bacteroidota > Bacteroidia > Chitinophagales > Saprospiraceae > JAJRXG01. The sequence continues at coordinate 20,323 of JAJRXG010000267.1, forward strand.
AGGCCATAAGATATTTATTGTGTCAATTGTAGTATGATTACCCAATCCAAACAAGAGCATTGGTTCAACAGAGGATTGATAACCCCTTGTTGGCATTAGGGTTTGAAATTGATATTTCCCATCAGCGATTAAACCGACATGCGCTCCAATACCAAAATGGTTTAAAGGGGCGCCTCTCAGGTGTATTTTCAGAAAATGATTTTGCTTAGTGTCAACGACTGTGTTATTATAAACAATAACTTCTTGGTTCACATTATTGACTACAAGATCAAGATCTCCATCATTGTCCAAGTCACCATAAGCTGCACCATTGGACATGGTATTTTGATTTAGCCCCCATTCTAATGTTTTATTCTCAAATGTTAAATCAGCCTTGTTTTTATAAATGTAGTTTGGAAGTGATATGGAGGGTATTTTGGAGAGGAATTCCGAAAAAGATACTTCTTCATCACCTTGTTGCTCTTTCATGCGCTCAACGGCGTATGACATAAAGGCCATATTGGTATAGTCAGCCTTATACCCATTTGTGACAAATAGATCTTTCCAACCGTCTAAGTCAAAGTCAGCAAATAAGGGTGCCCAACTCCAATCGGTATTGGATATCCCGGCAATTTGTCCGATTTCACTAAAGGATCCATCACCATTGTTAAAGTGTAGCATATTTCTCATGGTTTGGTAATGAAAACCAGAATTATAGAGGGCTTGTTTTTTGTCAAAGTTGTCGGATCCCGACGTCATTTTTATTCTTTCGTTTGTCTCCGGGAGCATATCCAAGGTATAAATTTCAACCAATCCATCATTGTTGATATCGGCAATATCGGATCCCATCGAAAACAAAGACGTATGGTCAAAGTAGTCCCGAATGGATTCTTTAAACGTACCGTCACCTTGGTTAAGATAACAGTAATCCTCTTCATTGTAATCATTGCTAACATATATATCCAACCAACCATCATTGTTAATGTCATCAATGGCCACACCGAGTCCAAATCCGAGGACATTGCTTTTTATCCCAGATATAGTTGAGACATCCAAAAATCTCCCTATGGATTCTTGTCCGGTCGGGATGAGTTGATTGCGATAGAGTTTATCTCCATAGCTACTGCTGCTTGTATTCTTGTGTTTGTTGAGTAGATTACTAAATCCAGCATATTCTTGTATGGAGTGATTCAGTAAATACATATCAAGATCACCATCTCTGTCGTAATCAAAAAAAGCTGCTTGAGTTGAATAGCCGCTGTCATTGAGACCAAATTCTGCTCCTCGCTCCGAAAAAGTCAGATCATGATTGTTAATAAACAATAGGTTCTGTCTTCGGATATCAAGGTTGGCCGCAGATCTACAGACATAGATATCGAGCCAGCCGTCATTGTTGACATCCGCCATTGTAACACCGGTATTCCACAGACCGGCAGCCTCCACACCTGCAGATTTTGCAATTTCTTTAAATTTCCAATTGCCTAGATTGAGGTAAAGATGGCTCGCCTTCATGTTGCCAGTTAAGTATATATCCGCGAGACCGTCATTGTTAATATCACCGATGGCCACCCCTCCTCCATTATAGAAGTATCCATATTTAAGTACATTGAATGTTTCGGATTCGCCTATTGTATTTTTAAAATAGATGCCACTTGTCTTGGATGGTACTACTTTAAAGAGTGTATTATCTTGTTCTGCTTGACATCCTATCCAAGAGATCGTGTCTAAAAGAATCAATAGATAAAACAAATATCGCATTGCCACTATATTTTGAAATGAAAATGAATTAGGACACCAATCGGACAAATATTAAGTATCGCCAGTACAGAAAGATGGTAAAATCAGTCCATATTGATAGACAGCATCATGAATGATATTGAGGTTCATTTTGATAAAGAATATGAAACTACATAGTATTGAAAATTTATAGAATCTAAAGATAGATTTTTGGGTGTCAATACGGAGTACTCAAATAAGAATAATTTCAATAATACGATACTGATGAAGAATAAACAGGGATAAGGGAAAAGTTATAAATTCAGTTATGTATCGTTAAAAAAGTAAAAAAGCGCCAGTTCGATAAAGATCTGGCACTTTTTTACGTTTAAATAAGTACGTAACTCTATTTTTTATCCCACCATACGCGGGTACTGTTCTTATCACCTGCAGATAGTTCACTCAGTCCCATCGCTGCTTCTACAGCTGCCCCATTGTTACTGAATTCACTTTCAACAAAAGTCATTCTTCTAAAAATGTCATCCACACTCAGGTCCGGATTCTCAACAAACAGTAGTGGATAGCGTTTCGGATATCCTGTACGACGCAATTCAGCAAATGCCTCCCAGCCATCTGGATAAAGACCAATCCATTTCTGAGTAATGATCTGTTCTAGCTGTCTCTCCTTACTTCCGCTTTCTTCAAAGGCAATGGGTATATCAGTTGTAGGGGGCGAACTTGCATCAGCTGCGGCCGGAGTAGCTGTACTACTGATGTATGCGGATGCATCTAGGCCTGTCTCCTCTGCAATTGACATGGCAATACCTTGTTCATATAAATCCTTGGCAGTACCACCCATATTCCATCCTTCAAGGGCACCTTCAGCTCTAAGAAAGTATATCTCACTAGCTGTCATAACTTTAATGGGAGGATTTACTCCACCTTTACCCTCCGGCAACCATTTGGTATTCATGTCTGAGTTGTCACTATTGAGGGCGGGGACTTTGTCCACTTTAGCTTGACCGTTTCTCAATCCTTCATAAGGGATACCATCACCATCAGTATCACCGGAGACGGCGGGATTAAAGTATGCCGCCAATCTTGGGTCTTCATAACCCTTGAGGACACTTTCCATCAATGCGCTCATTCTAAACTCTCCCCAGTTGGTAATTGTCGTAAAGGGGTTTCTAGAGTTTATGGTAGTGGCCAGATAGGCGTTGTCGTCGTTGCTCATCATCACACCTGCGGCAACTGCTTTTTCCGCCTCGGTTTTTGCTAAACCGGGGTCAACATATTTGACACGCATGGCCAATCTTAGTCTTAATGAATTGGCATAAGTGATCCACTTGTCAACATCTCCACTGTAGAGCTGATCGTTGGTACCAAACACATTGCCACCACGCATTCCACTCAAGGTACTTACGGCTTCATCCAGTAGCGGGAAAAAGCTTCTATAAATCTCCTCTTGCGAATCATAAGGTACACTTGTTTCTCCATTGCCAAACTGAGAATAAATCACCGGTCCCCAGTAATCTGTAATTCTGTGATAACCTTGGACTTTCCATATTTTTGCAAGAGCTGCTTCACCTTGAAGATTATTTTCTGCTGCAAAATCCTCGACAAATTTTAGATCAGGAGCTGCTTGACCATAAAAGGAGCCCCAACACAAATCGATCCACCTTCCTACTTCGACATATCTATCTGAATCAAAGTTGGCCGCAGTTGTAGCAAAATACTGTGAGTAGATATCAGAAAACAAGTTCTCAGATATCTGAAAACGCCAATGAAGTCCATTGATGGCGTAATATTGTGCTCTGGCAAATCCCTGTCCCAATAATGTGACATCTACATTGGCTGCCGTGAGCGCTGTTGGATCCGTATTTAGTTCCTCAAACCCATCGGTACATGAGGGAACTAAAGTGAATATGATTAAAATTCCGAACAAATATTTTATATGTTTCATATTTTTATTTTTAAAGTTTATATCATTCGTAAATACAAAGACGTATCATCTAAATAAGCGTTTTTGATAATCCTGATTTATTAAAATTCGACTGATACATTTAATCCAAGAGATCTAGTGGTCGGTGGTGCAAAAGAGTTAAACCCTTCTGCGGCTTTTCCTGTTCCTACTAGGACTTCAGGATCAATATCTCCGGCACTGTTTGACAAGAAGAACAGATTTCGTCCTACAAGAGATATCCTAACTGAAGATAAATAAGGGGATTGTACGGGAAGTTTATATCCTAGGACTAATTCTCTCAATCTTATATTGGAGGCATCTACTGCGAAGGCCTCTCCTACCGGTGCATTTCTACCTCCTACGAGATTCCAGAATTCCTCTGATGTTGTTGTAAGGGTATTGGGTGAACCATCTTCTCTGACCGCCTCTCCCCATTTGGCGTAAGCTCCCTCTCCAAAAATAAAACCAGATCTACCCGGCAGGGTTTCTTCTGTTTGACCACCTCCATACAAAATGGCATTGGTCATAGAGGTAATACTTCCACCTTGACGAATATCAATAAGGAAACTCAGATAAGCATCTTTATAAGTAATCGTATTAGATATACCACCCAACCAATCCGGATTATAGTTGGCTGCTAATACAGTACGTCCTCCTGTTATCAATGGCAATCCATTGTCACCGACAATGATTCTACCTTGATTGTCGCGCTCGAAACCTCTTGAAAACACATTGCCCCAAGGTTCTCCCTGTTCAATAAAGAAAGCCCTCAAAAAGTCTGAGGCAACTTGAATGCGCGGTCTATCATCGTTGATTTTTACGACTGTGCTGTTATTCTTGGCAAAGTTAAACCCTATGTCCCAACGAAAATCATCACGTCTTACTGGAACTAAAGAGAGGACTGCCTCTATACCATCATTCTGAACATCACCTCCATTGGTAAAGAATCTGGAGGCTCCGGATCCCACTGGGAGAGCAACGGAAAACAATTGATCTTGGGTATTGGATTTGTAGTATGTTAAATCCAATCCCACTCTTCCTTGGGCAAATCTAACGTCTGCACCAATTTCTATCGACTTAGTTTTCTCAGGTCGTAGATTCACATTTGGTATCGTACCGCTGATATTCAGAAATCCGTTAGACCCACCAGCAGATAGACTTGCCGTACGCAAGGTCTGAAAAGGATCCGTATCGTTGCCCACTTCGGCCCACGATGCACGGACTTTGGCAAAGGAAATAATCTCCGGCAATTCTGTCAGTTCTGAAAGAATAACATTGAGCCCTACTGAAGGATAGAAGAAAGACCAGTTGCCCGGCGGTAAGGTTGAACTCCAGTCATTTCTAGCCGTTAAGTCAATGTACACAGCATTCTTATATGCGATATTGGCAAATCCGTAAACTGAATTTACGTCTTTTGGTCTGCCAAAATCATTGGCAGCGAGTGCATCATTGGTGTTGCTAAGGGTAAAGAAATTGGGAACAATCAATCCAGTGCCTCGATCGATCCGACCGTTCAAACGACTCCCGCGTTCTTTACGAGCATTGGCACCTAAACTCACACCTACATTCCAGTCGTCGTTGACTTGCTTATTGTAGGATAATAGAATGTCACTGTTCCACTCCTGTGCATCGGTTCTCGTCAAGTTGTACACGCCATTGTCTGCGATGACATAACTATCGTTAAACAAACGATCTTCACTTTGACGATTCAATTTGTCAAAAGAAGATCTTACCTGAATAGACAAATCATCAATGAGTTGATATTGGAGTGAGGCAAAAGCTATAATTCGATCGACACCACGTTCATTTAGGTTGCGATTGATGGTCCAATAAGGATTGGCACCACCGTTAGATCCGGGATTCCAATAATTTTGTCGATTCAATCCACTGGCATCAGTATATTCAAATCTCCTGGCGTCCTCTGTTCGTATGGTTCTGGGCAATCTCAGTCCATGTCTGTTAGGATTAGAAAAACTCTCACCTTGGGATATAGCGTTATTGACATCTTCGCGGATATAATTGAGCTTAGAATCCAAGGTTAACTTATCGGACAATTGGTTGGTAATACGAATATGCGCATTGTGTCTTTTCAGAGCATTGTTGGGCACGACGCCAGAAGCATCAGTATAGGTATAAGAAAAGTAAGTTTTAGACCTCTCTGTTCCTCCACTTATGGATAAGTTGGTTGCAAGATTAGATCCCGTCTGATAAAAGTCCTTCACGTTATCGGGTTGTGCTTCAAGGTTATAGTTAGCGACAGAATTATTGGGATCCGGAGACCAAAACGGAACACTCTGTCCACTTATGACCGGCCCCCAAGAGTCTTCAGAAGCTGCATTGTATTGTCCGGCATTTCCTTGTCCAAATTCATTTTGAAAATTGGTTAAAATCTGTGGAGAATTGGCCGTAAATGTTGTATTTAGTGAGACCTTAAAAGCGCCCTCTTTACCCTGTTTGGTTGTGATGATGATGGCACCATTGTTGGCTCGGTTTCCGTATAGTGCTGCGGCATTAGGTCCTTTGAGTACTGTGACATTGGCTATATCATCCGGATTGACATCTGTAATGTCTCCTAAGATAGGAACACCATCAACGATATACAATGGTTGACTGCTTCCAGCGATAGATCTGTTACCTCGCAAGATAACACGAGAGGCACCACCGACACCGGAACCCGATGGACTAATAGATAATCCGGCTACCTTTCCCGATAGAGAATTAATAACATTTAATTCTCTTGAGAGTGCTAGGTCTTCCGTGTTTACGGATTGGGCGGCATATGTCAAGGCTTTTTTCTCCCTAGAAATACCAAGTGCTGTAACAACTATCTCTTGAAGGGCTACCCCTTCACTCAGTTGTACATCGATTTTTGATTGGCTTCCGACGGCAATAGTCTGAGCTTCATATCCGGTAAAAGAAAAAACAAGACTTGCCCCTTCGGCTACGTTTAGCGAATAACTGCCATCCAAATCAGTAATCGTACCGTTAGTTGTATTTACTTCCAGAACGTTTACACCGATCAACGGTTCTCCGTCAGGGTCAATCACCACACCAGATACGGAGTGTTGAGCTTGTAAGACAAAAGAAGTGCCCATCAAAATAAGTAGGCAATAAATGATTTTTTTCATACTTTCAGTTTTAAGTAATTTTGACGATATATATAGTAGTAATACGTTATACAAACGCAATATATGATATAATAGGGAAAATTGTGCACGTGCACACAATCTTTTTTAGTTTTCAGTTGTTGCCCCTTCTTATCGGTACTCTTATCGAACTATAGAATATCAAGGTAGTCAAAATTACGTTTGAGCCCACTCCGAAAATGCACAAAGCCAAAAATGTTTCTTTTGGTCTTCCTGTTGTTCGGCAGACAGGCGATCTTTGTGCTTTTCTCAGTTAACTGATACTCAGGCATCACTGAATCTCGAAAAGCACAAATCACATCCCCAATAATTCATTTTGTGAAAATAGTCAGATTGAAGGAGTGGGCTCAAGTTTGGATTGTAAGTAGGAATTGCCATATCCAAAGGATAAAATGTTGCTTTACCCAAATTGGGCATTTTTTACTTTTTAGAAGAATGTTGATTTGTTCCATAAAGCAAGAGCTATAGTGTCACAAATGTTTCTATTTCATTTTGCATGTATAGATCTACATTCTCGGCTACGACAATGTCTAAAGGTAAATACAAGGTCTTTAGATTTGACCGTTGGTATAGTAGGCTGTCCACCAAATTTAAGATACCTAAATTGCCTTGCTTGATAGGATCTTGATTGATCAGAAAGTCAATTTTTCCATTCTTAAGAAGTTGACAATTTTCTTCGAGCAAGTCAAATCCAACGATGCATAAATCATGGTATCCCAATAGTTCTAGTGCTTGAACCAAATAATATGATCGTGAATTGGTAACAAATATGCCGGCAATATTCTTTGTACTTTCAAAAATATTGTATAAAAATGTTGTAAGCCGATCTATATTGGCATAGTCTTCAAATTCTTCCTTTAAAATATTGTAAGGATTTGTTTTGGTTTGGAAGTAATCGGACAGGCCTCTTTCTTTATCCATAATGTGAGGTGCATTGTCCACAGATGATCCCAAATGCAACATCAATATATCTCCCTTGTTACGAAGAGCGATATCAAATATCCTTCCAGCCAACTTCCCGCTCTGATAAGAATGTTGGCCAATATAACTCACTTTTTCTAATGTAGGTATATGTGTGTTAATGGACAACAGAGGTATATTTAGATTTGCAACTTTTTTATAGAAGGAGAGAGATTCTCGATAGAATTCTGCAGACAGGAGGATAGCATCAGGATTGGATTGTATCAATAAATCCGCTTGTTCCTTAAAGCTGTTTACATTTTCCATTATATAAAAGAACTGATCTACATGAATACCAAAATCCTTACTTGCTTTTAGAGCTCTTTCGATTCCTATTTGTGGCAGCGCCCAGTAGTTATCCATATCGGGAGAGGGGAGCAAAGTGGCAATATGATACTCTTTGTTTTTTGCCAGTGTGCTCGCTATGATATTAGGCGAATAACCCAACTTTTCGATTGTTTTATCAATCTTGGCTTTCACATCCGGGGCAACTCTTCCACGATTATGCAGGACTCTATCAACAGTACCTCGGGATACTTGAGCATCGGCAGCGATGTCCTTGATCCTGATTCTTTTCTTTTTGCTCATTGATCTATTCTGAATGAAATGATAATAGCAGATTGTAGATGTTGTTCATCATTGGATGTTTATCATGTTGAACTATCTTCTGCTGATGCTTTGGATGATTTACGTCTTTTATATGTAAGAATGCATTTGTAACCCATTCTATAATGGAGGGATTGATTGGTTGGATAGTTGACAATTCATTGAGGAGTTGTTCTGCTGCCACAGAACCTTCATTTTTTAGAATAGCGATCAATCCAAGGAGGTGCAAGGCAGAAGGTTTATGTAAGGTATTTCTCGAAGACTGAGCAACTTTGGCATAATGATCAGTGGCGTTATTATTTTGTTTCGTCTGTTCATAAATCAAAGCGAGCAGGAAGTCTGCTTGTCGTTCTTCGGTAAGATATGGCTTTCCTACACCTAAATGCTCCGGCCATTCTTTGGACTTATTGAGCACTTCGATAGCTTCTTGCCATCGTTGTACCTGTATCAATTGAATCGCTTGTCCTATATGGGCTTGCTCATATAGTTTTCTTCCTAGAGATGCACCTTCAAATGGAAGGACTTGGATCTTTTCTAATATGTTAATTGCAAGTGCATATTGTTGAGCCATGACCAATGCTTGCGTATAATCCATGCCGATATCATATTTTTTTGGATATTGTTTATATGCCATTTGTGCCCAATGTATCATTTGATTGAGATCATTCTGTTTTTTGTAATAGTCAGTGATCAATCTGAGAGTACGATAATTGTCAGGATTTAAACTATGGGCTTTGAGGAGGTCTTGGAGTGGGTCAATACCGTTGATTTGATCTGCCAAATAAGCTCTCGATATATAAAACACATCGGCGTCCGGTACATTGTCACAGGAATGTAGTAAGTTAAGTGCTTCTTGTTTGCGATTGAGAGACCATAAATTCAATGCTTGGTAGAAATTCAGTTTCCAATGATTAAAATTGATTGCCGCCCAATGCAATACTTCTACTGTTTCTCTTCTGTAAGGGAAGACAAAGTGAACAGGTTGCAGACAGACATTTTCGATCGCTGTAACGTCATTGCTTAAATATGCTTTCCAGAGATCTGTCAATACACTTTGAGGAGCGATTTCGAGTATTTTATGGGCGTCCATATTGAAGCCCATGCTATGGTAAGCTATAGCAAGTTCCAGATATGATTGAGAGGTCAACTCTGAGCGGTTGCGATCTCTGAACTGTATCAAAAGCTCTTCACTAGGATTGTTAAGGTATTGCTCCCAGTGGGCAAAGTGATTCAGCGGATCGATATCAATGATGCTTTTTACTGTTGTATGCCAGTTTTTCTTGTCGCCCAAAATCCTTAGAGCGACTGATTTGGCCATTAATGCGTTGATATTAAATCGATTGAAATCCAGAGCACGATTTGCGTATTTGACGGCAGATCGATTATTGTTTAAAAGTAGTTGGATATGAGCGATCTGGGCATATGCCGAGGATCTGTAAGTCATAGATCTAGCAGCCCATCCAAATGATTCTTTAGAATTGACAAGGTCTCCTTCTGCTTTGTACAAAATACCGGCCATATAATTGGCATGTGGATCATAGGTATCAATGCTCAGTGCCTCTTGAACATAGCGTAAGCCTGAGATATAATTGCCTTGGCGGTAATCGAGATCTGCCAAACCGAGCAGTGTTTTAAGGTTTTGACTATCTAAATGTTTGCTTTTGAGAAAATTGAAGCGTGCAACTTGATATTGTCGACTATTAACGGATTCTTTGGCTCTCCGATAGTATTCTGAGGCGGTGACAATACTATCTGTCGTGTATTGCGACTGAAATGGTCGATTGAGTTTTGTTGTGATGTTGTTGTCAGAATGATACTCAATATTCAATTCGGTTATGATTATGGAATATTGGCTATCCCAATCAGGCAGTTTACATTGTACGGTATAAGTATCTAGAGCATCCAGGTCAAATCTTTGATCTACAAGTGACTTTTCATGAGAGGTGATTTTTATAGAACCTTGAGAGTGTTGAAAAGGGTTGATACCGATATAAAGACTATCATTCTGTTGTTGGACATACATCACTGCTTTCTGGGAGACATCTGTAAGGCCACCGATATCTTGAATGGGAAACCATATTTCGCGCCAAGTATCGATGGCATGTGGTTCAAACTTGGCCTTTGAGATAGGGTTATGATCTGTCCCCGGGGCATACTGTACAAATTGGCGGCCGGCTTGAAATTCGACGTATTGCCCATCGCTATCGGTCAACAAGTTTTCCCAGATTCCTCCGGCACGTGACAATGCCCATATCCAGAGTTTTTGCCCCGGCATATCGTCGTATTCCGCCCAATGCCCAAACCCATATTTTTGATCATTATAATAACCGCCAAAAAAATCATTGTATCGGCCTACGACGTGATAGGATTTGCTGGAGCCAAAACTGTTCTCTTTGTATTTGGATAGATCTCTACCTTGATCGTCCTTTGGCCAAGGGAGTGCCTGCCCATTGTGTTTTAGGTAGGCATCACCGGGCGCATAAAATTGAAAATCCGGTGTTGCTTCGGCTGCTGCAGTCATCCAATTGTAGTATGATTGATCGGTATCATTGGGGTTATACCACAGTGCTTGGGTTTCGAAGTATGCTTTATCGGGAGGAAGGATGATCCTGACGCGCCATTGAGTCCGAGAAGGTAAATCTATATTGCCTACTGTACAACTTACACTTCCATCCTCATGCTCCTCTAAAATGTAATCCACCGGAGTTGCAGTTGAAGGGTGGTGACCTATTATGCCAAAATTGAATTCTATTCCTCCAGATGTCCACGGCCCTCGCATCGAGATATTTCGAAACTTTATGACTTCATTTCGATAGATAAATTCTCTACCATTTTTTTTGTTAATAGCTCCCCATATTTTTCCACCGATTTGAGGAAGTATGAATACTTGTATAAACTCATTTTCCAAAGTAACTACTTTCCAATCCTGCAATCTACCTTCTTGACTATATCCATCATATTTGAAATAGGGATAAATCAGGGGATTGGACAGAAGAATTGGGTTGGGATCGGGATCTGAAAATGGGTAGGTTTTTAAAGTATATTGAGACTCTGAAATATAGCTTGATTGACTATACAGTCGTGGGGTCATATATGTGAGGTCAACTATAAGCAAAATAATAAATACAATGTGGCGAGGATAGAAAATCATAAAACAGAGATGTTCAATAGCTTGAATTAAGTGCTTAAAGATAGGTAATATTTTTTTTTGTGCACGAGCACATAAAAAAGAGGTGTGTATGACATATAGCACAAAATGGGATATTGCTCCAGCGTATCTCCGTACTGATATGTTCAAAAACTCCTCATAAGGGGATTCTCTGTCCGTCCCTTGGATTCCTTAAAGAGATGCGCCTACAACTGTTATAGCACCCTGCGGAGGACGGAATCCTTTAGGGTCGGGTTGAGCGAGGCACCAAAGAAAAAATATACTGAGATTGCCTTGATCTCATAGTAGCGACATACTGTTAGCATATTTCGATAGAAATTGTTGTTCTTAAATCAGATTGTCGAAATATATCTATTCCATAGATTCAATATTGGTGTTTTCCACGTGACCAATTGTTCTTGGACAAATACTTTTTGCCATCCTCTGCTGCGGGTTCTTCGAGTTGTGTTCCCATACTATCATTCCATCTGTTAAGGTATCCAAATAGAGCGATCACACCCATGATTTCAACAATTTCGCCTTTATCCCAATGCTTACGAATGTTTTGAGCGATTGTATCATTGACTGCATTGGGAATGCTAGATGCAGCAATGGCAAGATCAAATGCTGCTCGTTCGGCTTGGGTAAATGCAGGGTAAGTTTTGTATTCCCAGATGTGGTACATTTTGTCTTCTTCGGAACCGTATCGTTCTGCTGCCCGGATGGCGTGTGCTTCGCAATATCGACAACCTGCGGTCATACTGGACAGATATGCGATCAATCGCTTCAAAGCACTTGTCACACGCCCTTGATTTTCCATAACGGCTTGATTCATCTCCAGAAAGGCTTTGGCGATGCGTGGACGATGCATCATGGTGAACAAACTATTGGGTGTAAAGCCCAAGGTTTCTTCATAAAAATCAGCCATTTCTGCAGCTGCATCGGAAGTATTGCGATCTATAGGATGTACTAAGGGACGTTTCATTGGATTGTTTTTAATATACAGTAAAGAAAGTATGTTAAGAATGGCTCTATGATCAAAGATCTGTCACACCAATCTGCAAAGTAATTCATTTTGTGAGTATAGTCGGATTCCGAGTGTGTATAACATATTGCACTTTAATAGCTGGAAAAGCGTGGTGTGGTGAGGGTTGATTCGTTTTGCTCATCAAGGGAGACTCTTTATGAGGACAGAGGCGTACCGGATCAATATCCTCGTTTTATACAATTTTGTTATACACACGATTCCGAAGTAGTCTCAATATTTGCAGTCTCCTCATTCGATTACAATTACCTCTCCTGTCTTGGTCTGAGTGCTGCCGTCTAGGAGATAGATCACTAGTTGATATACATAGACTCCACTGCCGACAAGTGTATTGGAGACACGTCCATCCCAACCCGAAATTTGTTCATTGGGTCTTAAGTTACGCTGATCATACAAGATATTGCCCCATCGATTATAGATCTGCATATCGTAGGTGGTGATCTGAGGGTCAGTAGATTGGAGGTAGAGATATCGGTTGCCGGGATTTCCGGAAGGGCGCACTACATTGGATATATAATATTGAGATTGTATATCTTGAAGGTCGATGACCACTTCTATGGTTTGAATACAGTCGTTGGAGTCCTTTACAATAGCTCTGTATCTCCCTTCATTGTATCGAGGCACCCAAGGGTCTGTACAATCTATACACGATAGAAGCGGTGAAGGATCCCACACGATGCCTTGGATCGGTGCATCTGATACAACGACTATCTGTAGAGAATCTCCCACTGCTTGTGTCCGATACGAAACACGAGATCCGGGCAAGGAGGGAATCTCTTGTGTATATTGGTAGAGACAACCGATGGGTGAGATCAAACTCAAATCATATTGATCGACACCGAGATTGGTGAAAGTTAATCCGGTGTCCTGCCACGGAAAATACATATCCCGAAATCCAATGTCATATGATCCCTGGGGCTCAACATATACACTGATACTACCCTCTTCTTCTGTGGGACAGGTACCCAAAACGTCAAAGCGCACATCGATCATCTCATATTGGATCTGTATGGTTACGATACTATCACAACCACCTGGGGTCTGAAGTGTATCGATGCCATCAAGATTGCTGGCATCATAAACGGTATTGCCCACTTGGAGTTGTTCTCCTTGGCAGAGGACGGTGTCGATCAAGGTATTGATCTGATCTTCAAATCTAAAGTCGATAAGAAGGATACTATCACAACCTGAACCCGTTGTGAATCTCTCTATCCCGTTAGGGTTGGACGCTGTGTACTCCGTTCCATTGATGACTACTGAGGTGCCGATACACATAGTTGTCGTCAGTGGCACTTCATACGCTGTTGCAAATATCAATTCAACATACACAATACTATCACAGCCATTGCCACCCGTAAGAGTAGCCATACCGGTTGTGAAATCTTGATGATACGCTATATCATTGATCATCACTGTGTCACCTTGACAATATTGATCCCGAATAGTATCTGTTTGACGATCGATCACTTGAATGCTAAAATGCAATAAGGTATCGCAGCCATTGACTCCTGAATAGTCTCTCTCTTCTAACTCAACACCTTCATAGATCAGGATACCACGTATCAGCATGGTGTCATCCTCACAGAGGACAACATTTTCTTGAATGCTGACAGGTGTACGGACGGTGAGATCAACCATCACAATACTGTCACACATACGCACACCATCAGGAACGAAAGAGACTGCACCGGACAGATTGTTCTGGTTGAAAATAGCACCATTTATGTTCAGTTCTTCCCATGGACAAATCGTATCACGGATTTGATGCACGATGGTCTCGTTGACGATGACATCGATCAATACATCCTGAAGGCAGCCATCTGTTGTCGCAATCCGAAAAGTTGCAGATGTACGGCCGGAATGAAACAAAACCCCGTTGATCAGAACCGTATCTCCCGAGCACAATTCAAGTTGTACAATAGAGTCCGGCACCATCGATGGTCGATAATCCAAGTTAAAAATTGTATCACATGCATCCGTATCGCTCCCTATCCTCAATGATGTGTCCCCACTAATTCTTACGCCACGAAAATCAAATCCCATAACGCAGGGATCAAAAGAAATCCCTACCTCGATGTCCTCCATCAATCGGAGATCTACGCTGACGATCGTATCACAACCGGCATTTAGACCCATAGAACTCAATATGACATCCCCTTGCAAGCGATCTTTATGAAATGCTTCTCCTCCCACCCATATCGTATCATCGGCACAGATACTTGATACCGGATAAGCGATGGCTATCAACGAATCAAACTGCAAATTAATAATCAGCCGTTGTGGACACCCTAGAGCTGAAATTATTTCGACACTATCCCGTGCAAGATTCATGTCATAAATTGCACCAAGCACTTCGATCCGGCCATCAGGGCACAAGATGGGAGAGAATATTGAATCCTGCAATCGCGTCACTTGATAATCAATAGAAAACAAAGTATCACAAGCTATACCACCACCGGGCACAAGAATGACAGTATCTCCTCGTATCTGCTGATCTCTGAAGACATTGATATCACCTATACAAGGATTGATGATGAGTTGGATATTGATCCTGTCCAATTGCAAATCGACCTCAACAATGCTGTCACATCCACTGGCTGTACTGAACACGACCATACCCGATTGTCTCCCGACATAAAAAAGTTGCTCACCAATACTCAAAGTATCTCCCGGACATATCAGTGCATCGAAAACCTCAATGTTTTCATTCACCTGATATACAAACAATTCGACGTCAACGGTGGTGTCGCAACCATTTGATCCACCCGGCAGAATGACATTGCCTATTCTATTATTTTCATCAAATGTTATTCCACCTATCAGACGCTCTTCACCGGGGCAGATAGAATCAAACACATTGATCAATGTAAGGCTGTCATAGCTCAATTGCAGAAAAAGTACCGTATCACACGCCCCATTATTTCCCGCAAGGGTGATACTGTCCACAATAGATGCCATGTAAGAAGTCTCAGCGATTGAGAAGACCTCCCCTTGACACAATACCGTATCAATAGATCGCCATTGATAGTCGTACAAGACCTTTATGCTATCTGCATAGATCCAATCATTGCAATTCAGTGAGCTATCTATTTTACGAGCTTCGATATACAGTACATAGGAGGAACTATAGGAGCTCGGAAGATACAGTACAGAGTCCATCATCCCGGGTTCACTACCGTCATCTACGATGAGATAATTGACTACCGGTCCTGTCATGGTATTCATAAAAAAAGAGTTGCTTGCACTTCCTGACAATGTAGCGACATACATATACTCCATCGTATCCAATAGCAATTGCAAAGGGTAGGAATCCTGACGTCTGCATATAAGTATTGAATCCTGTACGATATCAAAAGTGCCTTTGCGTTCGATGGACAGATTGTACCTAGTGATATGTGCAAGACTGGTGTCCTGAGGCACAAAGAAGATTTCCGTTAGATTTGGTAAGTCACTTGCCACAATAGGTGTATTTATATTCCATATACCTGTGATACCTTCATCTGAGATGTCAGACAACCACAATGTATCACCATAACACAAGATCGTATCGATACTGGCAAATGTAGGTGTAACTTTATTGTCACCGCAAGGTGCTACATTGATCATCACCTCA
>JAJRXG010000268.1 GCA_024276375.1 Bacteroidota bacterium
AGTCTGGGATGCTGCTGCAAATTTTGGTAGATGTAGGTACCGACGGTATTGTTTTCATCCAAATCCTGATATTGCTCCAAGTCCTGCTCGGTTTTCTTCTTAATGGCTATCCAATCCTTTTCGGCATCAACGGATTTATACGTTCTCTTGATTGTTCCATCTTTGAGCTCCTTAGTCGTGACAATAAATTCTTTCTCACTACCGATCAGCCATTTGTCGGTACTGACGATTAGTTTGTTATAGATCCATCCATTGTCAAATATGACTTCGTATAATATTGCTTGAGTATCTTTTATTCGCTCCCCGGTATCTCTTAAGGTTGCAACTTTGAGTACTTCATAAGACTCTTGCTTGTTGTCACTACTTGCCATCTCATCACCTCTCAATTGATTGTATCCTCGTTTTTGATTAAAACTAAGGATCACCCAAGCCAATTCCGCTTTACTAATCTTCTCACTGAGTGCTTTTTTTCGGAGATAGTATAATGTCCAATCCATCGGAATGGCTTGAGTGCTGCCATTCCATTCAGCATCCTTTAACATTTGGTCATACCGATCCTTGAATATAAACTTATGTGTTCCATCCTCTTCCAATCTGTAATTGAGTTTGACCTCATCTTTAAACTGACCCAATTTATCACTGAAGTCAATTTTGCTTTTATAATGCTCAGGCAAAAATCCAAGTATGTTGAACACCCGGTGCAATCGCTCTCTTCTCAATTGATACCGTTGATTCAATCGTCTCATCCCGCGGTAACGCGTACGTTCAGCAGTCTGTGATACAGACTTACCCGATTCAAAATTGCCGATGGCATCTTGGGTCATCGGTATAATCCGGCTCCCCAATCCCACAATAGTTCCTGCCCGCTTGTTGAAGTCCTGTTTGACCAATGCCCAACCGATGCTGTTTGTGCCTAAATCCAATCCAAGTACTCGTTTCATTTTTTTGGTTTATATTAGCCCTACAATTTGAAGCTATTCACAATAAGGATTATTCCGTTGTGTAAAACATTTAAGGCGGCTGAGTGATCAGTCGTTTTTTTTTATCGAAATTTTAATAGCTGCGTGATAAATATAGGTGTTTGTCCACATAGTTTTAAACGATTTGTGATTTCGGGTGAATATTCTTGGTTTCGCAATGACCCTTTGATGTATTCGATTTAATTTTTTATACATTGCATAGTAGAGTACGAAGGATATAATTCATGACAATCAGAACAAAAGCAAAGTTGTACGAGACCTTAGGTGAACTGCTGTATGCTGTTGCTAAAGCTGATGGTATTGTCCAAAATGAAGAAAAAGCAGCGCTGACAGACCTCCTCAAAGGTCATGAATGGGCCAAGGAGATACAATGGTCATTTGATTACGAAGCTTCAAAAAATGCCGAACCCGAAGATTTGTACAATAAAGTCATCAGTTATTGTCATAGTCTCGGCCCTTCTCCTGAATACAAAGAATTTATCAGATCCATGCAAGCCATAGCAGAAGCTGCTAACGGAGTGGACAGACGTGAATCCCGAATGATTCACTCTTTTTCTAAAGACTTGGTCGAACGATTTCTCAGAGATCTTGAAAAACTTAAAAACCGCAAAGGATAATTTACCTTGTTGATATCTCCATCTGAAAGTCATAAAATCATCTTCCATGATGGCATACATCTAAACAAGTTCATATCCATGGGTTCACCAATACCGGAGATGGATTATTGACGTAACAGGATCTTGAAAATGGATAGGTCGCTCATTGTTATATCACAAAAATGATAAGCCATTTAGGTTTACTACTCTATTTAACCCAACGGATTCTAGAATGGATCGCAATACATTATGTAACAATGACTGATACTATAACATATGAAAGCATTCCTTGGATTCATCACCGCAACGATGATCTTGATCGCCTCTTGTGACAGTACCACACCATGTGATACACAATATGACCTTGCATTTGTTGTTCAGAAGGGATCAACATATTGCCTCCCGGATGAAGGAATGCTCAAGATAATAGACATCACCACCAGTTATTGCCCATGTGATGCCGTATGAATTTGGCAAGGAGAGACTACTGTCATCGCCGACTTGACGGATGTCTCGGGTCAGACCGCTGAGGTGATGATTCACGAAGTGCTTTTTGAAGACAACACTCCAGGATTTTCGATAGTTGGCGTTGAGCTCACACAAGATTGCATCCCTCAACTTATTGAAGTCAAAATCTGATACTCCAAACCATAGAACTACAATTGCAATAGTTGCAGCTGAGACATATTCAATATTGGACACCTATCCGCTACTAGGGGAATACACCCAAGGCGATATAATCGTTAGCGACTTTGTCGAGAGCACAAATAAAGGCAGCAGTACGCAAATCCTCTACTTTCTTTCGTCTCTTATATATACCGCGGATACTATGATAGGCTGTTATCATTGTCTCTTCCAACCCTGAGCGTACCAAGTCGATTTCTTCAGCACCTCTTGTTATAACGTTGCGCTCCTTAATGCCGATCTTTCGATCCGTAAGTCGTTCTACAGCATTCATAATATTGCCATAAGTGTTTTCGTTAAATCGCTTCTCCATTCTTCCAAAACGCATATGCGAAAGGTTCTTCAGCCACTCAAAGTAGGAGACCGTTACACCTCCTGCGTTGAGAAACATGTCAGGCAGAATTAACACACCCTTCTTGAGAAGAATGTCCTCTCCTTCTGCAGTGATTGGGCCATTGGCTGCTTCGGCGATAATCCGGGCTTTGATCTTTCGGGCATTCTGTTTTGTAATTTGATTCTCCAATGCTGCAGGTATGAGAATGTCACATTCCAACTCGGTCCAAGCATTCTTGTCCTTAATGAGTTTAGTCCCTGGAAAACCAACGATAGAGCCAGTTCTTTTACGGTATTTTATCAACTTGTTGATGTTGATCCCTTGGGGGTTATATATGGTACCATCATACTCTGCAATACCTACTATAATGGCATCTCCTTCTTCCTGAGCAATCTGAGCGGAGAAACTACCCACATTTCCAAATCCTTGTACTACAATACGCTTTCCGGCAATCCCCGGCTCCAGACCCAGCGCCTCCATATCTTCTTTTTGATTTACGGCTTCTCGCAAACCGTAATATACTCCTCGACCTGTCGCTTCCGTTCTTCCGCTGATCCCATTTTGACTAACAGGCTTGCCGGTGACACATCCCACCGCATCAATCTCTCCTCTCGCAAAGGTCTGGTAGGTATCCAAAATCCAAGCCATCTCACGTGAACTTGTACCATAATCCGGTGCCGGAACATCGACACTGGGACCGATAAATCCCTTTTTTATCAACTCCATCGTATATCTGCGCGTGATGTTCTGAAGTTGATCTTCTGTGTAATTGCGCGGATTGATTTTTACTCCTCCCTTAGCGCCTCCAAATGGCACATCGACAATAGCGCATTTAAAGGTCATCAAGGATGCCAAGGCCATAACCTCCTCTTGATCAACCATGTCACTATATCGGATACCTCCCTTGGTCGGCTGACGATGTTGACTATGCTGTACACGGTAAGCTTCGATCACCTCGTATCGCTTACCTATTCTCACCGGAAAACGCATCTGATAAACCGAATTACACTCTCTTATCTGTAGCAATAACCCCTTAGGGTGATCCGTCAAAGCAGCTGCCTTATCAAAGTTGCGCTTTACGGTCTCATAAAATTTGTGTGCCATAAATAATGGTTTTAGACTCTTCTGAACTTTAAGTGATTAATATATTGGGACAAAAAAAAGGCTATCATACTTGTACTCTAAGCGCAGTGTGGTTGTCCTCATAACCCAATCCAAGATGATTGTGTCGATATACTGCAATGATATTACAAGGTATGAAGCTCGGTGAAAAGGATGAAATGTATTGGATCTCTTGCTTGTCAATGCCTTGTTTGTATCCATCAAGTTTGCTTTTTTATCACTTCATTGAACACTTAATAATTACCAATTTCATCCAAGGATGCTGAAAGCTCTAACTTCTTGATGCGACGTTCCAAATAAAATAAAAATATGGCTATGACGATTAATATTACCGAAACACATGCTATCACCGTATATATTTTGCCTGTATTGGCATAATGATCGCCCTGGGCAAGAACCCCCGCGGTTGGCACTATCAAACTCATGATGGTCAAAAAAAGTATTTGATTTAACTGATTTATTGGGCGCATCCAATAGGCTTAATAGTGAATTCAATAGATGGGTTAAAACTACAATTAATAACAATTAATTTATACGAAATAATCTTTTTTCTACGCTGTATTTTTTCGCCCCTCTCCTTCCTATCAAATCAACATTGCCAACTGCATTATAGCGATCCTAATCAACCAAGGTCATATCATTCCGTCCCCTCACTGTTCAATCCTGTAAACTCGCTATTAAATTGCGTATTTCTATCCTCCGCAATCGGTATAACAAAGATGCCATCCATACACCCAATAAGGTATAACCTATGACAGCAGGATAAAAAATCAAGCGCAATGTATGATCTAAGTCTTCGCCGCCCAAAGCCGGATTGCCGCCATTGCCGGGATGCAGACTACTCGTCAATCGCGGAATAATAATCACCAACGGAATCATCGCCATAAAGGCAAAAATGTTATAGGCACTACTCAACTGAGCCCTGCGATCATCATCGTTGATCGAGGCACGCAATATGGCATAAGCCACATATATCATCATCGCCACAGCGCTCATGTTGAGCTTAGGGTCATTGGTCCAAAAAGTCCCCCATGTAGCCCGAGCCCATAGCGATCCAGTTATCATACCCATCGTACCCCACACGATAGCTACATGGGCAAATGACGATGTAATTGCATCATACTCCAGCCGAGGATTCAGCAGATACTTTATACTGTAAACAAGACTTACTACCAGCAGAACAAACATCGCCATCCAGATAGCAACATGAAAAAAAGTATTGCGAATCGTCTCATACAATATAGATCGAAACGGAAATTTCCACGACCATGCCGCACGTTGTGGCAATTGTTCGACCCAAATAGGTGCTTCCAATTCTCCCGACCCAGCTGTTATAGTAAATGCCGAAGGCATCACCATAAACCCATCCCTTGGGTGATGTAAGATAAGGGTCGCATCGACGTATTGATCCCGAGAGTTTGATCTCCACCCAAGCAATCGACCTTGCAACAATAACTTATTGCGCCGCTGCAATGTCACACCCGGAACAGACCAAATATGGACAGAGTCATACTTTATAAAAGCCTGTATCAAATCACCTTCTTGCCATTGTGTGTTGTAAGTCGTTACAAACACTTGCAATGAGTCCCCTCCAACCACACGCGACTCCGAGACCTCAAGAATCCCGGGCCGCAACGGTACTAAAAATCCGGCGATAAAAACATACAACAACATTAGCAGCGTCAATATTTTCCACCATTTTTGATATATAAATCCGTACATAGAAATCATTTAAAAATATACGTAATTCGGAATGACACCATAAGCATTTAAGATGCATACAATTTTGTTTTATCGCCTCCATACCATCGGAAACAATATCAACGAAAGTGCAATACTAAGCAAAGAGATGCTCAAAAGCGTAAGAAACATCGATAACTCCACACTCCCTTGCATAAATTGACTGACGCCCATATTGTATAACATCAATATTACGGGTATCAAAACGGGAATGGACAAAATACTCAATATCGTGTTCTGCCCCGCCAAATGACGCGCAATCGACGCTGTAAAACTCAACGCCGCCCCAATGGATAATGCCCCACAAAATATCAATACAAAGAAGTCCCATGTAAGATCAAATTGAGGCGAATAAAATAGATACAAGGTCAAATAAAAACCCGTCCCTACTATCAACAGATAAATGACATTAAAAACATATCTACTTATGAATGCCGTAATGGGCGAAATCAACGTGTACACCAGCATATGCTCCCCCTCGTCCGTATGTCCCTCGGTACGGATAACGATGCTGATCGATATTAACATTAAGAAAACCCAATATATAAAGTTGAACTCTATCGGATTCAACTCCGCCTTAACCTTGTATATCACATACGACAACACAAAGGTAAACAATAACAAAGACGCCGTCTGAGCCCAACTCCGATACTCTATAAGTAGTTCTGTCTTAATCTGCGAAAACAAGGATTGTAACATATCATGTCGCTCTCAAGAGCATATTTATTGCGTGTTGATAAAGGTGATAGACCGTGTAATCCTATATCTTAAAGAAAACATATTATATTTTTTCATAAATTGTATATATTTGTGTTACAAATACTTACAATGCCCAAGTATATCTTATATGGCTTTATTACTTTTCTCTTTTTAAGCTTTTCGCTACGCGGCGAAAAAATTGTCAATGGCCAATATCACAAAGTCAAAGCGCTACGCGGCGATGGCATTGAAATATTGCTCCAAAGGTACGAACTCAATAGTGACAAAAGATTAAAAAACATATTTCTACAACTCAATCATTTAAAACCCAAAAGTCCTCTGTATCGCCACAAGCAATATATACTCCCGGTCAAACTGTTCAAGTACAACGGAATCTCGATTCGATCTACCATCAAGGACAATGATTGGCAGAAAGCCATCAGAATCAAAAAATACAATGAAAATCTCCTCAACAAAGGCGTCAGAAAAACGCATTATACAGATAGTCAAATCCTGTGGGTTCCCGTGATAGAACTCCTTGAAAACTCAGCGTTTAAAATCGAGCATACACCACAAAAAGTAGCACTCAAGGACATCAGCAAGAAGAAGAAAGTATCTCAACCTGCCTCCCATCATTTTGCTCATAACGATATTTACGGATCACACAACCAACTCTCCAAAACCATCGATCAATCCCTCAAAGGCAAAATCTATTACATCGTCAGCGGTCATGGTGGTCCCGATCCCGGTGCTACATGCAGTCAATGTGTTCAAAAACTCTGCGAAGATGAATACGCCTACGATGTCAGCCTGCGATTGGCGCGCAACTTAGAACAACACGGTGCCATCGTCGAGATGGTCATACAAGACAAAAACGATGGCATCCGCGATGGAAGATACTTGCCGTGCGACAAAGACGAACGACTGGCCACGGGACAAAAAATCCCTATAAATCAAATGGATCGCCTAGTACAACGTACCCAATACATCAATCGCAAATACCGCCATTATAAAAATCTAGGCATGAAAGATCAAGTAGTCGTATCGATTCATGTTGACGCCAATTCGCAATCGACCAAGCAAGATGTATTCTTTTGCTACTACGGAAAAAGCAAAAAATCCAAAATCCTTGCAGGGCAAATTAGAGACACTTTCACCCAAAAGTATCGCAAACATCAACGCAACAGAAACTACTCCGGATACCTCCACGAACGCAAAATATACATATTGCGCAAAACAGACCCTCCTGCCGTACTCATAGAATTGGCCAATATCAACAATCCCTACAACCACAAACGAATCAAATCAAGAGAAAATCGACAAGCCCTAGCCAACTGGATATTTGAAGGTCTTACTAAAAATATTCGTCAAGAAAAACTAGATCAAATAATTGCATCCTCGTAAATCACTACTCGATATACGTCCCAATATCTCCACACCATCTCTTCCTGACAATCTACCGATATCATCTGTACTGATAAAGGCCATTGTATCTATATTGCCCAAATCCGCTATCTGTATCCGCCCCGTTCTGCCCTCCTCCAAAATACTCATGGGATCTGTGGGATCTGCGATCGATATCCGCATCCGATCATTGAATACAAATCTACCTCCATCAATCGCATATAGTTGTGACTGGCATTCGGTCATCCCGTATTCAGAACATATCCGCGCTCCCAAAAAACCCTCCCTTAGTCGATGATGCAAATCATCTCGCGTCACTTCCTTGCGGTATCTCTTCATCCCTCCCGTCTCAATCACAATCAGGTTTCGGGCTGCCTCATGGCGATATTGCTCCAAGTAGTCCAACAGAGCAAAACTGACGCCAAACAAGACAACCTTCTCGCCCCGCTCTAACATGCTTTCGAGATACGTATGCAGTCCGGAGTAATCTTGTATATAATATCGCTCCTCTCCCCCTATTGATTGCTTCATGAAATTGGAGACCATACTCAGCAGTGAGGATGCAGTGTTCTCATGATAATTGGGCAACAAGGCTACAATCCGATACTCCGGCAACGGCTCAAAATATTGCTCCCAGAGACGCCGCGCATTGTCGTGATACCATTCTAGTGACCGGATCCAATGTGTACTACGCAACATATGTGTTGTCCCGCTGCTGCGAAAACCAAATTCCGCCTGCCAATCTCCCGTTGTCAAATCACAATACTTGAAGAGACTGATCGGACAATATGGAATCTCGGACATTCTGCTCGGTACAATCAAACTTTTGCCGATAAGGTCCAAAAATCGCGCATACACAGAATTGTACTTGCGCTGATACCCAAAGGTCATCAACGCCAGGGATTCAAAGGACATTTCGCCCGACAAAAGACAATTCTTGAGTTTGTCACGTTCTATATTTACCTTTATAGACATATCTCACCAATATTATGCGTAACGCACTACAAATATCTCTTTTACTGGGACTTCTCTTAACCTCCTGTGGAAATGATCTTGTAATCGGAGATAATCCTCCTACCCTCACTTATCTCGCCACACCTCAAAATTCAATGTTCCAAGGCCTCGGGACAGATTCTGTCGTCATTGAGCTAGCTTTTACGGATGTCGATGGTGATCTAGGTGGCGTCAATGACCAAAATATATTTGTCATAGACAACCGCGACAACTCCCAATACATTGTACTCTCCTTTCCCGAACTACCCAGCAACGGAAAAGCTAAAGAAGGTACCATTAAGCTGACCATCCCCAGTTCTTGTTGTATTTATCCTCCCGAAGCTAAAACACCTCCCTGTGATGCCAATCCCAAATTTCCCGACAACAGATTCACCCTCAGTATTTACATAGAAGACCTAGCGCGCAACAAAAGCAATACCGTGACCACAGATACAATATTCATGCGCTGTTTTTGAAGTAGAATCCAAGCCTAAACCTATATCACCCTGCCAACCAATCAATACCTTTCTTCAACTGATCCAATGTCTCCCGCTCCGGTGAGCCTGACTTGGGTTGATCATTATAGACCCACTTGGCATCAGGTGGCATGGATACCAGGATGGATTCAATTCGCCCGTTGGTCTGAAGACCAAATTTGGTTCCCCTGTCGTAAATCAAGTTGAACTCCACGTACCTTCCTCGCCGGATGAGCTGCCATCTGCGCTCGGCCTCTCCATAATCTCGGATATAGCCGACTCTAAACAAATCCTCATACGCAGGGAGAAATGCCTCCCCCACAGCCCGTACAAAATCCCAACAATCTTCTTTCTTATGTCCTGAAGAGCTGTTCAAACGATCAAAAAAAATACCACCGATACCGCGCGTCTCCTGTCGATGGGTATTATAAAAATAATCATCCGCCCACTGCTTATACTTGGGATATGCTTCCTCATCTAACACATCACAGGCAAGCTTAAGCTTGCTGTGAAAACCTTTCGCTTGACTCCTGTCAATATAATGTGGCGTTGCATCAATGCCTCCTCCAAACCACCATTCTCCTCGATCAGTCTCAAAGTAACGCACATTCATGTGTACAATAGGTACATAAGGATTGCGAGGATGAAGCACTATAGATACTCCTGTTGCTATAAATTTATTGGGCGCTAATCCCAGACCCTTTGCTATCACTTCCGGCATTAGTCCTGCTACTGCACTAAACATAACCCCTCCCTTTTCAATATGCTTACCTTCGATGACCCTAGATCTTCCCCCTCCGCCTTCTACACGTTCCCACACGTCTTCTGCAAAACTCCCTCCATCCAACTCCTCCAGACCTTGACATATCTTATCCTGGAGACCTTGGAACCAAGAGATAATCGCTTCTTTATTTACCATAATCTACACCCTTATATCCCGGCTATGTGAAATGAAGTAGTGATTATCCGCCCCTCCTTGTATCACCAAGCCTCCCTGACATTTAAATATTTACAATTCGTGCAAAGCCAGATACATGCCGTTAATGATTGTTGACCCATCAATCTCCTTTCCTTCATAATTCTTGCCATGCCCTATCCTTCTAATCAAGAATGTGGATTTTGAAAATTATATAGTGTTCTACTCCAAACTCCTCACCCCATTTTTCCGGAGGTATTCCTTCGCGACTTAACTCACAATAGTACAAATATCCGGGATTTTCGGGATCTTCATAAGGAAGACTATAAACCAATAGGTGAAAAGGTTCATTTCGCGAGATCACTGCCTCTCCATCAGAAGTTATATCTCGTAAACTGTATGTGTCTTTTGACGTAGTCTTAAATTTTTTATTTATAGAGAATCCCGGAAAGTGAAATTGAAATTTAATTGTGTCAGAACTGATTTTTTTAGACATTACACGTATGTCTAGGGTGTCCTTGCCTATCTTCATCCCGTACTTCTTGGTGTTGACCATTGTATCCCTTCTTACAGATACTCCCTCCCAAAATTCATTGCTTGTCACTACAAAATATTGATCTTGAACCCTACTGCCGGTGATGCTCAAATTGAAGTAGTTGATTCCTTCAAATCGGTAATAGTCGAGCAGTTCCCTGGATTCCACACCATCTATCTTAATGTTGACAGAGTCTATATGCTGTCCCGCTAATCCTATAATGTTAAAAAAAATAATCGCTATTGTAAATACTCCTTCTTTTATCATTGTAAAAAAATTATGGGGTGTTTACATAACTATATAAGGCCTCAACAACTGACTTGCTATTGCCGACAAATATCCGCTCCCCGACTATAAATACCGGCCGCTTCAAAAATGTGTATTCACCCAATATCAACGCGCGATAATCTTCCTCACTCAATGTCTTAGCCTTCCATCCCTCGCTAGTATATTTTCTCGCTCGCTTGTTGAATACAGATTCATAGCTTCCCGATATTCGGGCGATCAGTTCCAAATCTTCGGGGCTGATCGATTGGTGTTTGATGTCTATCATTTTCCATGAATCCAGATCCTTTATCTCGGATAGAATACGCTTGCACGTATCACAAGTTGAAAGATGATATACTTTTTTCACGTCCTATTGGGGATTCGATTTTTGGTAATCCGCTATAAATTTTTCAAGTCCAATATCAGTCAATGGATGCTTCAACAACCCCATAATAGAATCCAAAGGCGCAGTGACAATATCCGCTCCTGCGAGTGCTGAATCTACGATGTGCTTAGCATTGCGGATGGACGCCGCAAGAATCTCGGTATCATATCCTTGTATAGCATAAATCTCCGCAATCTGCCGGACAAGTGCAATACCATCCCAAGTGATATCATCTACCCTGCCCAAAAATGGAGATATATATGTGGCACCCGCCTTGGCGGCCAATATCGCTTGCCCCGGAGAAAAAACCAAAGTGCAATTGGTCTTAATACCGTTGTCGGCAAACCATCGGATAGCCTTGATCCCTTCCTTAATCATTGGGACTTTTACAACAATATTGGGTGCAATATCTGCAAGAACCTGACCCTCTTCCAATATACCTTGAAAGTCCGTTGCAATCACCTCCGCACTGACATCACCATCTGTTATTTCACATATCTTGGCATAATGACGCAGGATATTGTCTTTTCCTGAAATCCCTTCTTTTGCCATTAAAGATGGATTGGTTGTTACTCCATCTAGGATACCTAGATCTTGCGCCTCTTGTATCTGATCAAGTGATGCAGTATCAATAAAAAACTTCATGCGAAATAAATTTTAACATCCTTCTACCGTAAATTGTAACGTCGATATTGTTCGAATCATTGGCCAATAGCAAAAGAAACGCTTAGATAAATAAAAAAAAGTGAGGAATCACACCAAACCGCTACAACCTCCTACCCTTGCTGCGTTTCCACCCTGGGGGAGTTCAGAGGGAGCTGGCCGTATGACCCTCACCGCCGCAAAGGTATATTTTCTTGGGATAAGTTGAAGTGCCCCACTCATTATTTTCACCTTAGATCTATCGTATAATGATAAACGGTTGTCCGACCGATAGGGAGACTTCCGTTTTATCTAATGTTATCTTTTGTTTCGCATTATTTTGTGCGGTTTCTACACTTTGGATATCAATTCGTTGTTTTCTTGCTTTGCTTTCTCGATCAATCGCGGTTCTAAATCAAACTTGTTCATTCGGTTTAAACTTGAGCCCACTCCGAAAATGCACAAAATCAAAAATCGTTACTCCTTGTTCGATATTCAACTTCTTATTTCCACTTGTGCTTTCATTCGCTAAAAGATATCTCCTCAATATCTCTCGAAAACAACCTCCAAATATCAAGATGTCCGGGAACAGCTCGTACCGTCATCCGTACTCTTTTGGTCGGATGTTCAAAGGTCATCGCCAGACAATGCAACCCAATAGCACGCTGATCCTTTATCTGAATTCCTCCGTATTTTATATCCCCGACAATCGGTATGCCTTTATGTGAGAGCTGGACTCTTATCTGATGACTCCTACCTGTCTCAGGTACTACATGATAAAGACAATACCCTTGTGATGAGGCGATCCTCGAATAATGTAAAATGGCTTTCTTGGCCTTCTCCCTACCTTGCCCAACTACTTTTACTTTGTTTGCACGATGATCCTTGAGCAGATAGTCTTCAAGCTTACCGGACTCCCCAGAAGATCGTTGATCCGATATTGCAAGATAATGCTTTGTCACTCGTCCTAAACGAAATGCCTCGGTCATCCTACTTGCGGATTTGCTCGTACGAGCCAGCATAAAGCACCCGGACACGGGACGATCCAATCTGTGTGCTGGATGGAGAAACACATTGCCCGGCTTATTGTATCGCTCCTTGATATACGGCATATACAACGCGGCGATATCTTGATCTCCTGTCTTATCCCTCTGAGATAGCTGACCCGGCTCCTTGCATACAATCAGCAAGTGATTGTCCTCATACAATACTTTGACTGATCCCTTCTTCTTCACAACACAAGAATAATCAAAATTACCACGACATACACTTTATACACCTTATGCAGGAAGTTATTTAAGTAGTACACCAAAAGTTACTATTCAGGAGGGTGCTTTTGAGATAAAAAAAGGCAATTTTTTCGTCAGATGACGCTTATTTTTTGAGGCATAGCAGCGCTACGGCGAAAAAAATAGCGGAAATATGACGGGGAAAGTGCTTTTCTAGCCAAAATGAAGCCTACCTGAATAGTAACCATCATAAGGAGCTATATAAATAACTAAAGGGTCTCTCGTATATCTATCAATCATTGAGAACCTTCTATTACTCTTATAGTATATAACACTTGGCATACTATTTGCATATGATATGATGAGTTTTGGTTATTAAAATGAGTAGTGCCCGCATGTGGAGACATGTGGGCACATTTTTTTTGCGTTCTACTGAGATGTGCCTCACGCTCCTATCAAAGAAAAAAAATATCTCATTTCTGACTATTTCTCCCTTACATATTTAGATTTCTCAATAGGATTTCGTAATTTACCTCTTAAATCAAAACTTCAGATCGGATGAATATTACCTATGACAAATTAAGAGAAATTAAGCATAGGCTTCCCACAGGGAGCATTAAGAAAATCGCTGATGAGCTAAATCTTGAAGAACAGACTGTTCGCAATTATTTTGGCGCCAAGAAATATGATAAAGGAGGAGTTGTAGGAGTCCATTTGCAACCGGGACCCGATGGCGGAATCGTCCGCATTGATGATGTTCGTATCATCGACCTTGCAATGAAAATGCTTGGCTCGTCCAGCTAACTTGACAAAACCCTCAAAGAGTTGTTGACCTTTGAGGGTTTTTCTTTATTACAATTGTATTAGGGTTTAGAT
>JAJRXG010000029.1 GCA_024276375.1 Bacteroidota bacterium
GATATTTATATCCGGGGGAGTCATGCCTTTTTCATATTGGGCTTTAGCCCTTAACAAGTCTATGCATATTAATGGCTAAAGCCAATACAGTGAATCTGTTTTTATCCCCAGTCTAAAGACCGGGGCAATATGCTTTATTGAGTACTAGGAATCAGCTGGCAATGCGTGGTGGGGAGGTGTTGATTTGTTTCGCTCATCAAGGGAAATCCTATTTTATGCAATTTGTTATACACACGACTTGGTCAGGTGCAGCGATTTACTTTATGCTCCATATTCAAATCGAGGATCTTTGAGCCACCCGTGTTTTACCCATCTTGATTTGAGTGTAGTCCACAAGATAAGGGCGGCGTATTTGAAGCCATTGACATAGGAGATTTCGTCCCCATAGAATGTCGGTATGCTTACTTCCGTAAATCTTGATTTGGTATCCCATAGCTGGATGATGATCTCTGTATCAAAGTCAAAGTAGTCAGAATTTTTTCCATAAGGGATCTTCCTCAAAGCTGACACCGAGAAGGCGCGATATCCCGTATGAAACTCTGCCAATCGGGTTCCGAGCAATAGATTTTGAATACTTGTGAGGACTTGATTGCCGATCCACTTATACATGGGCATATTGCCTTTTAAGGCTGCCGATTTGTCCAACATACGAGAACCCAATACTACATCCGCTTGATCTATTATGATTGGGTTGACCATCTGATCAAGGTATTCCGGGGCATATTGTCCATCACCGTGCAATAGCACTACGAGATCAAAGTGGTGTTCTAGGGCATACGTATATCCCAATTTTTGATTGCCTCCGTACCCTAGATTTTCACGATTTTGTTCAAGAGTGATCACTAGATCCGGATGCCGCGAGATATATGCAGCGCACTGATCGTACGTGTCATCATGGGAGGCATCATCAATGATGAGGATTTCGTATGTTATAGATTGAAGCCACTTGCGATCTATACGATCCAATGTGTCGACAATGTGTCGATCCGCATTGTAGGTAACTACAAAGATCAAAATCCGTTGTTGGTAGGCAGACATTAGCTCAGAAATTCTGAATTGATTTCTTGCCATAACGGGGTATCGCGCATAGCAGGACATGTAAGTGACAACTGACGATCGGCAATCAATAAGTGTGATGCATGGAGATCAATACTCCGGTCTTTGTTGGATCGCCGAGCACCGTATTTGACATCACCGCGGATATGACGACCGATAAATGCCAATTGAGCTCTGATTTGATGAAATTTTCCGGAAGCCAAAGTCACCTCTACGATATCAACATGATCGAGTGTTTTGAGTACGGTATAAGTCAATGTGCAGGGCTTGTATCCCTTTCTTTTGGTCGGGGATATAAAGGCTTTTTTGTATTTTCCGTTGCGATGAATGAAGTGATTGAGGGTTTCTTCTTTTTTCTTGCCTTTGGTTGTGACGGCGATATACTTTTTTATAGCCTTGCCCCAAAACTCGTTGCCATTGCTCCTCAAAGACATTGCCACCAATCCACTTACCGGACGATCCAACCGATTGAGTAGATGTAACTTCTTGCCGATGAGTTGTTCACTCAGGGTCAATAAGGCGGTATCTTCGGATAGCCCGGGCTGAGACAGCAATCCCGGAGGCTTATTGAGTATCACATAGTGCTCATCTTGATGCACAAGCATTGTTTTTATATCATTCATCTCCATCTACTACTTCTTCATAGTCCACATCAATAATCTCATTGTTATCATAAGAAGTAGTGCTTATCTCGGGTTTGGGTTTTGCAAACACTAGCTTGTAAAAAGCGTAAAATAGAATCCCAATAGAAAGTATTTTGAACATAGATTTGGAATTTAGCTGGTTATGTGCGTTGCATCACATATAATATGGAGGAAGATTTATCTACATCTTTTTTGGCTTGCAGAGAGGAGCGCAGACCTGTCAACAAACCCTTCACTTGCCACATTTTGTTCTTTTTGTTTTTCTCGCTCAACATCGAGATGTAGTAAGGATCATAGGGCATTTGATATTTTGCCTTTATTTCAAAGTTGTTTTTTTGAGCTATATATTTCATCGATTGAGGGGTGAAATGCCATAAGTGTTTGGGCACATCCCAAGCACTCCACGACGCACCGTATTTCTTGCTGTCTAGGGACAAATGATTGGGAACGGCGATAAATAGACACCCATCGGGATGGAGCAACCGATTAAAATGATCAAAGTAGGATTGCAATTCATGTACATGCTCAAGTACGTGCCATAGTGAGATGCCGTCATATTGGCCATCGGGCAATGATGCCAAATCTTCTATGGGTCGTAGGGCGATGTTGAGTTTTTCTTGAGCTACGGAGCGTGCGGTGGATTCTGGTTCAAGGCCGGTTACTTTATAATCTCGATCCTGCATATACTTGATAAAGTATCCTGTACCGGCGCCAATATCCAGAAGTCCTTTGCCCTTCATATGCTTATTGAGCCACTTATATTTTTTGTCGAGCATGATATCGCGCACCTTGTGATAGATGCGATCCATAACGGTCTTTTGTGTATCCGAATGCGAGATGTAGCTATCATACTGATAGTAGCGTCCGATGGATACTTGATCCGGTGCATCTTGAGTAAAGGCAAACGAACAATGGTCACACTCCCATATTTCAAAAGCCTCTCCAGAGTAAGCGACGTCCTCAACCTCCATCAGATAGGTTATCTTTGAATCATTGCATACGGGACATTGTTTTCTATGGATGTTCATCTCACTCAATCAAACCTTTTATTTCCTTTTCCGATAAGCATCTACCTACTTATTTTGAAGGTGATACAGGGTATAAACTTACTTTAGTTCTTGTTATTTTATGAGATCTGAATAGAAAAATCACTGGATGTTGTGAATTGATGCGATTCAATGAGTAGTATAGTGATTTTAAGAATATGTAGCCCTTTGTCAATGCCGCGTCATTGGTAGGGCAGGGGCACTTTTTATGTGGATGAATATCGCCACGAATCCTGAGCAAGTTCAATTCGCAATCAAGTGTATCACCTTAATTACTTTTAGAGGGGTTCAATGACTTAATTGAAGATGCCATTCGTCTCTCCAAACTGTGCAAACAGTTTTCTGTCTTGGTCAATATCATTGAGTGAGTTAATCGGTGTTCTTTGTTCTTATATCAAATAAAGGATGAAAAACCGAAAATGTGAGTTTTCGGAATGGGCTCAACATTAGATAAAACACTATCCTCCATATCGGCCGGCCATTTTATTTAAAAAATCAGATTGGTGACAAAACAGCTATATTCCTAGCAAGGAATCATGTTTTCAGAGACCGGACAATAACACCAATAATTCGTTATGTGCCTTACTTTCCGTACCTTATCGATTTTTAACCAACTTTTTTCACAAATCAAACTATCAAATATGGAAGGTTTAAATTGGATGGCAATTATTGTTGCGGGTCTAGTCCCTACTGCATTGGGGTATTTATGGTATGGACCCATCTTGGGCAAGCAATGGCTATCATCAACCGGTCACACACAAGAATGGTATGCCGAAAAAGGCGGAATGCCACGGATCATTGCTACTAGTATTGTTCTATCGATATTTTTGGCTTTTACCATCAAACTATTTATCCATACTACGCATGGAGATCACTTAGTAGAATGTGCGGATCTCATAGTGGGTAGCCACCATACTTTTGGACATGGCATGCTGCATGGAGCTATGTATTCGGCCTTGTGGATTATCCCGATTTTTGTGATCAATGGGATGTTTGAGCGCAGAGGACCCAAGAATTATTGGATTCACATTGTCTATTGGATAGTGGCAAGTGCTATTATGGGAGGAATCGTCGATGCATGGAACTAAAATGGACGCTTCGGGGAGTAGTTGCTTTTCGTAACATGTATGGTGATGTCTTTTGAAGACTAACATATTCTTAAATCACTTAGGACACTAAGAACAGAGACACTGAAGTAGTATCTCTGTTCTTAGTATCCTTGGGTGTTCTTAGTGGTTTGAAACATTTTTTATAGAATTGAGGATTCGTGTTACTATTCAGGTAGGCGTCATTTTGGCTAAAAAAAACACTTTCCCCGTCATATTTCCGCTATTTTTTTCGCCGTAGCGCTGCTATGCCTCAAAAAATAAGCGTCATCTGACGAAAAAACTGCCTTTTTTTATCTCAAAAGCACCCTCCTGAATAGTAACGGATTCGTTATGTCTCTTCAGATGCAGAACGATAAACTTGCACCTTCACAACTCCACAAATCAACAACTCCACAACTTCACAAATCAGACAACTCCTACCTTATTTTTCTTCTTTCGTTTGGATCTTGTTGAGATGCTTAAAGCCATCAATATCCATTTTATCTGTGAGCTTAGACAATGCCGCAAGATTGATTTTGCCATCTATCTCGATAAAGACATTTTGATCTTCTTCGCGTACTAGGAGGATGAGGCCGTTGACATATTGTTCATCATCGGTAGGATTTGTGAATAGTTCTACTCTTTCATCACCGTCTTTGACGGAAATGAGATTGGTCAATGTCGAACTTGCAGCGAGTCTTTT
Organism: Bacteroidota bacterium; assembly: GCA_024276375.1. Classification (GTDB taxonomy): domain Bacteria; phylum Bacteroidota; class Bacteroidia; order Chitinophagales; family Saprospiraceae; genus JAJRXG01. Next base: position 4,538 of record JAJRXG010000029.1, read on the forward strand.
GATTTCTTTGTAATCACTATAACTGGCCGTTTCTTCATTGACAAAGATGCGAATACGTTTGATGTTTTTTACGAGTTCTTTGACGGCTTGATCGTCTATATCTACATCAAAAGCTGCAATCATTCGAAACATTTCTCTGTTGATGGTTATGACAGCATACTCATCTCCATCTTCGAGGCGATCAAAAAAACTGCTGATGCTCTGCGCATTGATATTGGTGATCAATACGAGGGAGACAATAAGGGACATAAGTGTTTTCATTTTCATTGTATTAATTTGTTATTAATTGTTTTTGAATATTAATGTCTTGTCGAGATGGGAGATACCATGTTTGATGGTTTTTGAACTTTGGTCAATTTTGCCGTTGAGCAGCGCCAGAGTCTGCTTCGTCAATTCTAGTGCCACTTGGGGATCCTCAATGACAATTTTATGAGGACTTTGCTTTTGAAAGTTCAACCCCCAATAGGCCGTCATGATCAGCAAGATCGTTGCTGCTATACTCATGAGGACTCTCAAGTTGAAGATCCTAGTGCTCTTCTTAGGAGGAAGGATTTCTTTGTCGTATGTGATGGACTTTTGTTGCTCGTAGTAATCCAATAATGCTCCCAAGGGATCATCCGTTGGATTGTTATCGCGGTAGTATTGGCGTAGAGACTCTTCTTCTCTCAGCGAGGTATTCCCTTCCCAATAGCGTTTTTTAAGTTCATCTATCTTAGTTGTTTTCATGCGTATATTTTTAACAGTTTGCTTCTCAATGCGATACGTGCCCTGTGCAAATAGACTTTCACTTTATCTAATTTGAACCCTGTGATTTCTACGATTTCTTGATAGGAATATCCTTCGATTTCCCTCAGATGAATCATCTGTTGTTGTGCTTCAGGCAGGCTCTCAATAGCACTTCTTATGATGTCCATCGTATTTTCACTTTGCAGCGCTCGGTATGGTGTCATACTTTGATCTGCTATATCGTAATGATCGTCAAGAGAATCCAAGTGTTTTTTTCTTTTGCGAATTTTATCCAAACTGAGATTTCTCGTCACGGTCATACACCATGCTTCAAAATTAGAGATGGCAGTCAACTCTTTTTGCTTCTTCCACACTTTGACTGTTACTTCCTGCACCACATCTTCCGCCGTCATTGTATCCTTGACGATATGCAATGCATAGCGATACAATTTGTCTTTGAATGGAATGATGTTTTCGATCAACGCGTTTATATATATTCTCTACAGAATCAAGACGCAGATAACTGTAGCTTTGTTACATATTCTAAAACGAATTTTGAAGATAAAGGTATTAGATAGGTTGATTGCCAAGGGATTTCTTGGCCCATGTCTTTTGGCATTCTTTGTTGTGGAATTTGTCTTGATCATGCAGTACATGTGGAAGATCATTGACGATATCCTTGGCCAAGGATATGGTGCATGGGACTATATGGAGCTATTGTACTACTTCAGTGTTGTCCTTATACCCATGTCTCTACCCCTCACCGTATTGCTTGCGAGTGTGATGGTCTATGGAGATATGGCGGAGAAGCACGAGTTGAGCAGCCTCAAGTCATCGGGTGTGTCTCTATTGCGTACCCTCATGCCTGGGATGGCTATCGCGATAGGTATCGCTCTCTTTTCTGTATTTGCTTCCAACAACCTAAAACCCCGAGCCAATGCGGGTTTTATGAAGAAGGTAAGGATGATGAAAACCAATAAGTTGACCTTTGTTTTTGATGAAAAAATATTTAACAAAGACTTTCGGAACTACTCTATACGAATAGAGCAAAAAGAAAAAGATGGGCGTACCATCAAGGGAGCTTTGATTTATGATCTGTCGGACGGAGATAAGAGTATTGTAAATGTCATTTATGCCAAAAACGGAGAAATGTACACAACTCCGGATCAAAAATACCTCGTCATGGATCTTAAAGATGGGTATCATTTTAAAGAGATCCGCTCAGAGTCAGCCGACAACCGTCGCAAAAACTTTAAACTTCAAGGACGTCCTTTGCTCAGGTACAACTTTGCAACCTTGAGAAAGGTGTTTGACTTGGAGAAGTTGATGGATCTCAGCATGGCCAATATCAACTATAAGAAATATGAGACCTTGAATTCTGATGAGCTGTTGTCCGTTATAGACTCATTGAAGATTCAAATCCATGAAAACAAGGATCGCAATCCCTCCTCATATATGATTTTTAGAACCTTAGAGAAGGATACCATGGCTGTTGCCACGCTTAAACCTAATGCAACCATTGGTCAAGTACCCCCTCAGAAAATCAATCGAATCAAAGTAAATCGCAGACCACTGATATCCAAAAAGTTTGAATTGCACCTCAATCAGATCACTGCTGAAACAAAGCGTCTCTCTGAGGTCATCACGATACTCAAACCAATAGAGTATTATAAGAAAACCAAGAAAAGCAACGACTCTCTCAAGATGAAGAATTCTAATAATAGGCATGAGGACAGGCGGTTGCAGCGGGACTTATCTCTGCATACTTATGTATTGCATCGCATGTATTCTTGGGCGATGGTCTGCATTATTTTTCTTTTTGTAGGTGCTCCGGCAGGGGCTTTGGTACGCAAAGGCGGATTTGGTTATCCTATGTTGATTGCCATCGGTTTTTATCTCACCTTTATTATGACCAATATCATCGGAGAAAAATTGACCCGGAGTGGAGATTTGGAAGGATGGCAGGGAGCGTGGTTGCCGTGTTTGATTCTATTGCCATTTGCCATTTATCTGACTTGGCGAGCCTTGCATGATCGCAAATCAATTGTCAATTGGCCGGATCTCAAACGTCTTTTCCAGCATCGGTGAGGTAGCCCGAAAATCGTTTGACAATGTTGCTGTTCGATGGATGCCATATGGAAGGCAGCCCAATAGAGCGTGCCGCTTCAACGTTGGTCATGGTATCGTCTATAAACAGAGACTCTTCAAACACAATATCCTTGAGAAGTGATTTGTAAATCTCTACATTTGGTTTACTCAATCCCAATTGGTGAGAATAAAATACACCGTCAAAGTAGTGAGATTCAAAGTCCTCAATGTCGTATTTTCTGGCAAGGAATGATCTAATCCACTCAAGATGCGTATGATTGATATTGGAGAGCAAATAGAGTTTATAGCGCTTCCGCAAATCTTCCAACCACTGTAATCGCGTCAATGGAAAATCAATGAGCATGGCATTCCAGGCATCGAGCAATTCTCTCTCGCGGATGATGTCAGTGCTAAGACGCTGCAAACGGTGCATAAAACTGCCTTCTCCGAAGTGTCCCTTTTCGTATTGACTAAATATATCCAACAACTCATCAGGAAGAGCTTCACCTCGGGAGATGTGATACAAAACCCTAAAAGCATCATATGTATGCTCGGGCTCAAGATCCACCAGAACACCACCAAAATCAAATATGATGTTTTTTATCGTTGACATCTTTGTATCACAGCATCGCCTCGCAATGGCGAGGGGGGAGGACGATGAGACTATTTTTTTAATCCCGGACTACGCTCCAAAAACTCATTGTATAGAAGTGTGTGCCTACTTTCGATTGGGATATTCCACCCGTTGATAAACAAGTGTTTTATCCTCGTCTTCATCTCAAATGGGTCTCCATCACTGACAAATAAGTTGGCCACCTTGCCTTGCTCAATACTTCCATATCGATCGGCTATGCCGAGCATTTCGGCAAGGTTGATTGTAAGTGTTTTGAGGGCTTCTTCCACACCGAGACCATAAGTAGCCGCAAATCCCGCATGGAATGGTAGATTCCGAACATTCTCAGAATCATTGGTGCGCAGAGCTACTTTTACGCCTGCATTGTGCAGGATGCTGGCATTGCGATATGCTACATCGTACCTTGCAGCGCCTCTGCCCGGAACACTTTGTACAGGCCCCGTAATGACGGGAACATTGGCCTGTGCGATAGAATCTGCTATCCGGTATCCTTCAGAGACCCCTACGAGGATGGCTTTGACACCCGTTTTTTTGATCCATTGCAATGCGGACAATATATCCTTGTCTTTATTGGTGTGGATGAGTATGGTCATCTCTCCGCGATATGCAGGAAGAAGGGCTTTCATCTCTGGTTCATACGACTTTATTGTCGTTCCGGAACGCTGAGCCGATGAGTCTATTTTATGATATAATGCTAGTTCTGACCATATATCATTGAGTTTTTTCATCGCCTTCTTCTGTTCTTTCTTGATATCTTCTTCGCTTCTTCTATCCCATCTGCCAAAATGACTTGATGAAGGGAAGTTGAGCACGATCCCCTCAAATCCGCTTGCCATTTGTTGGGGTGTATATCCATGGAGATTTATAAATGCCGCCGTACCCGGAAACAATCCCCCCGAGGGAACGACCATGGCATTGGTCACACCATTGACACGAGTGACAGGAATCGCTACCGCGTTGGGATTTACGGCAGTCAATGCCTTCATGTGGGGTATCATATCTCCGATTTCATTGTAGTCATTGGTCAATGACACAGCACCTACTTCAGACATACCCAGTTGAGTACCTCCATCCATGAATCCAGGATAAATATGCAGTGCACTACAATCGATTTTATGGAGATGGTCAGAAGGACTCAGACTCTTGCCGATATCGGCGATGATACCATCTTTTATGAACACATCCGTGCCTTCCATAACGCCATTGGTTATGGTATGTACGGTAGCATTGGTAAGCAAAACATTGGTTTTGCTTGCCTTCTGAATCTGTTGACTATCTAGCGCTGTCAGACAGAGTGACATCAAGGCTATAAGTAAGGTATATCTATATTTCATCTTTTTGTTTATGGTAGTTTGTAATGGAAGAAGAGCATCTTGGACGACTTCACAAATCATATGTTTTAACTATTTGTGATCAGAGAAATACTGATACACATCTTGGAGGCATCTATCTCCCGATGTGTGATCACTACTTTCTTCAATGAATGTAGATATTTTTTCTTCGGGATCTATATCTATGCGCATATCATCAGCATCGTGAATGTCAAAGCGGACGATGCCGTCAACTATAGTCATTTGTGGTACGGCATATATAGACAAGGGGTGCTTGTTAAATATGGCGATATCTCCTTCTTTTCCCACTTCTATTGATCCTACACGGTCTTCAATACCCAGTTGGATTGCAGGATTTAGAGTGATCAACCTCAAGGCTTCATTGTCAGTGAGGTCTCCGTACCGCTGTGTTTTGGCCGCTTCGTGATAGAGATGTCTAATCAGTTCTCTCGAATCCGAGTTGATGGAAGTAATCACTCCATTGCGGGTCAAGATGGTAGCATTGTAAGCGGTGGAATAATATACTTCAAACTTGTAAGCCCACCAATCTGCAAAAACGGAGGCTCTTGCACCAAATGCAGCGAGTTCTGGAGCGACTTTAAAGCCTTCATTGACATGCTGAAAACAGATCTTATCTACACCGAAGTCTTCTAAGACATTCATGAGCATTAGGATTTCATCTGCCCTATATGAATGACAATGGATAATGATTTCGCCATTGAGAATATCGGCCATAGTTTCCATTTTGAGGTCATATTGGGGAGGCTCGAGCGCTCCACTTGGATTGTTGTTGTATTTATCCCACTTGGCGGTATAATCTCGCGCTTTGGCAAATGCTTCTCTGAAGATTTGCTCTACACCCATTCTTGTCCTCGGGACGATATGCCTACCTTCTCCATGGACGCGCATGGGGTTTTCCCCCAATGCAAATTTGATTGTTCTCGGAGCTCCCGACATTTTCATCTCTTGGGGATCTGTAACACCCCAGCGATGCTTTATCGTCTGGCACTGACCTCCGATGGCATTGGCACTGCCGTGCATGGCATGTGAAGTGGTCACACCTCCAGCCAGAGCCCTATATATGGTTATTGTGAACGGATCTATCGCATCACCAACATTGACATTGGCAGTGTTGGGATCTGAAGCTTCGTTGACATTTTCGATTCCGATGTGTGAGTGTGCGTCAATAATGCCAGGCATTACGTATTGGTCGCTGGCATCAATGATCCGGACATTGTTTTCCTTCAAGTCCTGCCCTATTTTGGTGATTTTGCCATTGCGGATCAAGACATCAGTATGCGGCAATACACCATCGGTAATGGTAATGACCGTACCATTTTTGATTAGGATATCTCCTGTGTCTTGTCCTGACAATTGTAGTATATACAGGAGAAATGGAAGGAGTATATATATTGATTTAGTCATCTGTTTATTTTTACGTATTCTTTTAAAAAAAATTCAGATTTGATTATTCCGGGGTTTCTACTTTTGAACCCGTCATCGGAAAGGTTCCAAAGTCCGGAAGGCTGACAGTGCCTTCAAAAGTATCTTTGTCAAAAGTGATTTCTGTCTGTAGATTTAAAGTGATACCATCCATGTTGATATCATAAGCGTAACTCATCGAACCATTTTTGTCTGTCGTGATATTGCTGACTTCATGTGTCTGACCCGGCATGGCACTATTGGTTATGGCGAGATTGTATCCTTCATCAGCTTTTGTGATTTTGATTGTCCCACCGACTTCCATACCGGGGACTTCGACGGTATATGTCCAATCTCCGGCGATATCGACATCCTCAGAACTTTTTTTCTTTTTTTCTTTTGTTTCGTATTTATGAATATGGCCATCTACCATGACCATTTTAATTTTGGTTTTTTCTTCAAATATAGGCTTAGTGGAAACGACGAGATTGGCAATTTTTCCTTTGGCGATGGTACCTGTTATACGATCTATTTTTAAGAGTTTAGCGGGCTCAGTTGTCAATTGGGCGAGTGCGTTTTGGTCACTCATACCCGATTTGATCATCCTCCGTATATTCTTATAGATATTGTCGGGCTTGACTTTGAGGAGTGAAAATCCCCCTGCTTGATTTTCCTGAGTTATCTCCATTCCTTCTTTTTCATATTCCGATATGGATGCTTGTTTTCGTTTGAGCAAGTTTTTGTCAGCTGCGGAGATTTTCAAACTATCCTTTGATGACTTTACTTCCTTGGGCAACTTTAAGGAAATCAATATAGGCACTCCTTGGATTTTGGCTTTAGAAATACTCATGACACCTTGCATGGTTTCTGTTGCTACCATGTGAAAACCCAATTCTTTCTGAAGTTGCAAGGCACGTTGGAGATCGAGATGTTTTTCGGTGTGAAAGAATACCGGTTGCTTGTGTTCAACAACATTGATGAGTGCTGCCGTCGCTTCATCGGGATTGGGACGGCGTTTACCTTGCGGATTACTGCGGTAGGCTTGGGTATGTTTTTTGGTCAATGTGGCATTGCGATACAGTTCACGCCATTTGGCAATCACACCGATTTTAGTGGAAGGAAACATGCGTCGCGCTCCTGAGAGTTGGGCATATTGACCAAAGTTTTCGGTGATCACGGCTTGATTAAAATCCTTGCCATTGAGACTTATGACGGAGGTCTGCCCGGGCAGCATTTTGCCGTAAGGCATAACATGCGCCATCGTAAAACCAAGTTTGCGGTATTGTTTGATGGATCCCTCTTTAGCACTATATGTTTTTTCGATGGTTTGCTCTGGAGTGATTCCGGCGATATGATTGGGAGGATATCCGGGCCGCTTGACCCTAGGAGTCTCAGTGTTGGGCTTGGGTTTGGGTACACCTATATGTGAGGCGGCAGCGATAAAACCCGGGTATATGTATAGCGAATCTACCTTGATGATGTGCGCATCAACGGGGGGAGTAAGTCCAACTCCAATGGCTTTGATGAGACCCTCTCGCACCAATATATCAAGGACTTGAGGGCTGGCATTGGGTTGCGTTGTGACGATGGCTCCTTTAAAAAAGTAGGCATCGGAAACAGAGGGAAGATCTTGACCCGATATCGAGCTGATCCAATAGAGCAATATAATGCTCATCCAAGTTCTATTCATTCGAAAGTGATTTGTGTGAATAAGAGGCCTCAATTTATAACTCTTGGGATAAATTCTATCAAGAAGCTCATGTTTCTCGACCAAAAACAAGGGAGATACCACGGAAAGATATGGTTCAAGGCCATTGTGCGCATGAGATGGGATCACCTAAATTTGTGCTATGGTGTACATCGCTTCTTTTTTTGACCAGTCTCTTTAACGCAGAGAAGGCAGTAAAAATCCCCTTCTCGCCTTAGACAATTGTTCTCACACAGGATTAAGATTGCTCGGTGTATATCTGTGGCAAGTCTCTTCCCAATTCATCATAATCCAGTCCATAGCCAACGACAAATTCGTTCGGAATTTCAAAGCCGACATAATCCAGAGGGACTTCGTGTTTGAGGGCTTTGGGTTTATAAAGCAAACTGGCGACCTTGACGGATTTGGGTTCAGAAATCAATAGTTCTCTGATGGCAGTAGATATCGTAAACCCTGTGTCAATGATATCTTCGACGATGATGATATCCTTGTCTTTGACGTCACTGCGCATACCGATGATTTTGGATATCTGTCCTGTTGAAGAAGTTCCTGAATACGAGGAGTATCTTACGAATTCGATGGTATGAGGTATCTGTAATGCCCTGACGAGATCTGCCGTAAACATAAATGACCCACTCAATATGCACATGAGAATGGGTTGCTTGCCGGCATAGTCTCGGGAGATATCATCAGCGAGGGCTTGAACCCGGTTGGCAATCTGTTGAGCTGAAATAAAGGGAATGAATGATTTATCGTGTATTTGTACGGTGTTGTTCATTAGTGTTGGTTTAGGCCATAGTGATCCAATAGATATACGAGACTGGTCATTGCGGCGGCACCGAGTTGCAATTCTCTTTTGTTGACAGCATCAATGCGATCATTGGCGGTATGATGAAAATCAAAGTATCGTTGTGAATCTGGCCTCAAGCCGACCAATAAACCACCCTGAGATTTCAAGGGATTGATATCTGCCCCGGATCCGCCTTTGTCTAGATCCAGCATATATGTATCCAGAAGGGGCTCCCATGCGACAACCTGTCTAAAAAGGTGGACAAAATTTTCTTCCAGACCATCAAAACTAAACCCCCTAGGAGTAAATCCCCCCGCATCAGACTCTATAGCTGCCATGTGATACTCTCCCGCTTGATTGGAAGCTTCGGCATATGCTCTACCTCCGCCGAGACCATTCTCCTCGTTCATAAACAGTACGCAACGCAGCGTCCTTTTAGGCTTGTATTGCAATGTCCTTAAGGTCTCCAGTACTTGCATGCTATGAACACAACCAGCACCGTCATCATGAGCTCCACCACCGACATCCCAAGAATCCAGATGACCTCCGACTAGGATGATCTCCTCTGGAAATTGGCTTCCCCGTATCTCTGCGATGACATTATAAGAAGCTTTGTCAGGGTCGATCATCTTGCAGTCTGTGCGGATAAATATTTGAGGACTTTGTCCTTCTGACAGAAGGGTGCTGAGAAGATCCGCATCCATGGTACTGATCGCAATGGCGGGAATCTTGGGAATTCCTTCTTTATATCGCGTCACTCCGGTATGAGGCACGTCATCAGTCTGCAAGGTCAGCGATCTGACGACCGCTGCGATGGCACCGTATTCAGCTGCGACGGCAGGTCCGTTGACACGCTGATCTCCGGCACCGCCATAGGCTTGAAAGGTTTTTATCTTGGTTGGATCCATCGGACGATTAAAAAAGACAATTTTTCCGGATATATTGGATTTGCCCAATTGTCGGACTTCTTCCAGAGAATGGACTTCGATGATATTGCCTTGGATTCCGGCACTACCGGTACTGATAGAATTGCCGAGAGCCAATCCACCGATTTCTTGACGTTGACCAGCTTTATTGACAATTTGAACAGATTCCTTTTGGCCTCGTGACCAGTAAGGTACAGTACAAGGTTGCAGATAAACGGTGTCTGCTATTTTTAAAAGTTCTTCATAAGTGTATCTTATGGCGGCTTCAGACTCCGGACTGCCGGCGAGACGACCACCGATGTGTTCAGACAGATGAGTGAGCCAAGCATAACATTTGCTATCCGTAAGACTATGGTCATGGATGGATCTAATAAATCGGGCATCTTCATCATTTTGACCTAAAAGGGGCAAAGTGATTAGGACGAGAGATAGTACAAAGAGCGAGATTATGGATTTGTGATACATTTTTTAAGAGTCAATGATAAAAAAATATGACTACAAATGTAACTTTCTCATCTTTGTGCGTCTAATAACAAGTACATGCTGAAGCATCTCTTCACATTTTTGTCCAATAGTGGTCGAAAAACACTAACGGATGAGGAAGCGATTAGCGCATATCTGGAGACGCAAAACAATTATTATTTTGAATTGCTGTACAACAGATATTCCGCTAAGATTTATGGCAAATGTCTCACCATTCTCAAAGAAAGGAGTCTGGCTCAGGATGCTACGCAGGACATCATGATGAAGATCTTGATGAACCTTTCAAAGTTTGGGGGAAAGTCTAAGTTTTCGACTTGGGTCTATTCGATCACCTATAACTTTTGTATTGATTTTATTCGCAAGCGAAAGAAGGATAAAAGCAGGTATGTCGAGGATATAAATGCTTATGAAGATATGGCAGACACGGTAGATGATAAGGAGATTTTAGAAGTGCGTCTTGAAAATCTTAAGTTTATCATGAATCAGATTCCAGGGGGAGACAAATCCATATTAATGATGAAATATCTTGAAGGCATGTCTATTAAGGAAATCAGCAGGGTACTTGAAAAGACTGAGAGCGCTATCAAAATGAAGTTAAAACGTGCCAAGCATCGATTTATAAGAATCCATAAAGAGCATATTGCAGAGACGTATTGACCTCATTTATTTTAATAGTAAGTATTATGAGAGATAAAAATGTATTTCACAAGTTGCAGGAAGAAAATGAGTTGGAGTATGCAGAGGTGCATAATGAAATCAAAAAAAACGTAAAAGGAAGAATTGGTATATGGGCCTTTATTGGCGATATTGTCGATCTGTATATACCCAAGATATTTTCGGTATTGATAGGAGGGAGGAGTGCCAATAGAATGCTTGGATTGTCGGCAGGGGAAGAGACCCAGGCAGATGATAAAAACGGATGACCATAAACAACTTAAACAAATGATATGACAGGATCGCTACAGCAGTTTCTTCATCAAATCGTCGAATATGCACCTAGATTTATTATGGCATTTATTATTGCCATTGCGGGTATTTTGTTGTCTAAGATGATCAGTGGTATGTTGCGCAAACTGCTCAAGAAAATCCGAATTGATAGATTTGGCGAAAAGTTGAATGAGATAGATTTTATTGAAAGCACCAATATAAAAATCCAGTTAAGTGCTATACTCAGCAAGATCGTTTACTACTTTATGGTCTTGATCTTTTTGATTATGGCCTCTGATATTCTTGCTATGCCGGCGATATCTGATTTATTTAAGGATTTATTTGATCTTTTACCCAAGCTACTTGTAGGTTTTTTGATACTCATTTTTGGAACCTTGTTATCGGATATGATCCGCAAGTTGATTGCCACTACCTTAGAATCTATAGGGATTTCATCTGCTAAGATGATCGCTTCATTTTTGTTTTACTTTTTGTTGATCAATGTGATTGTTGTTGCTATATCACAGGCAGATATCAATACTGATTTTTTACAACAGAATATTTCGATTTTGATCGCCGGAGGTGTCTTTGCCTTTGCGATTGGTTATGGACTGGCTTCAAAAGAGGTCATGTCCAACCTCCTTTCCTCTTTTTATACCAAAGACAAGGTTCATATTGGAGACTTTATAGTGATTGAAGAGGAGGAAGGAGAAGTAATCGAAATAGACAAAACTTCCGTAACATTGATTTCTGAAGGGAAGAAAGTGATTTTTCCTTTGAGCACAATACTTACGCAGAAAGTAATCATTCTGAACCACAAAAGAATAAGTACATAATCTAAAACCAAATACTATGATTCGAATATTTACTATTACTCTTTTGTCTTTGTTTTTGGCAGGGACAAATGTAGAAGGACAGTCCCTTACTGAACTCAAAGAAAAGCAACAAATACTGCTTGAAGAGCAAGCAGGTGTTCAGAGCAAAGTAGATGAATTGCAGGGCCAGATCGATGCCTTGCAAAAGAAGATTGATTACACATCAGGTTGGCGCAAAGGCTTGGCAGGTGTAGTCGGTTTTAATCTCAACAGATCGAGCAAATGGGCCAAGAATGCCAATCCCAATGGTTTTGCCTCAGGACTTAGCATCAATGGCACAGGATTTATTATCAGGGAGAGTGAGAAGAGTTTTTGGAGAAATACGGGGATCCTGAATCTCGCTTGGCAAAAAGTCGATCCCGATACGGATGTTGAAGGCAATGACACGGGATTTGATCGCATAACAGATATCCTCAACCTTTCTTCTCTTGCGGGTTACAAACTGTCAGATGTTTTGGCATTGTCGGGATTGGGAGAGCTCAATACATCTGTTGGCAACCTCTTATCACCGGGAACCTTTGATTTGGGACTTGGAGCTACCTATACGGGTATTGAGAACTTAGTGCTGGTCGTTCATCCATTGAACTTGCACGTAGCCTTCCCGGCAAGTGAAGTGGGACTTTCGACCAAGGCCTTTATGGGTCTTAAACTGAGAGCTGATTATGCCAATACGTTTGCCAATGGAATCACTTGGGCGACCAACTTTACGTCGTTTAGTCCTTATAGTGGTGAGTTTATCTCAAATACGGGAGCAACGATCTCGGCTTTTGAATGGACTTGGCTGAATACATTGACCTTTCCGGTGTACCAAGGTATTGGTCTGGGTATTTCATTTGGTCTGAGAGATGCAGCTTTTGAGTATGACGGAACACAGAGTTTCTACTCACTGGGTTTATCCTATAACTTATAGGGGAAAACACCATATTTGAAACTTTAAAGGGTTAAAAACTTTGATTATGAATAAAGGTGGCATACCTTTGTACTACCGATTTTATTTTCGTTGATATCAGAGCTCATCTTGAGAAATCAGGATGGGCTTTTTTGATTCAAGTTTAGTGAGCACAGACGATAGATTATGACAAGGAGCGAGTCCTTTGAGTTTTTCCTAAGACATTTTTCCAAAGAAGAGTTACCCATTGCGCTCACAGATGAGGTGTTGAGATATTTTAGTGAAAACAACAAAGCCCTTGACCCTGATAGTATCCGACGATTCATCACTTCTCATGTAGATGTCGATGATGAAATGACAGAATATATTCCTTGTGTAGTCATTGCGGATACGGAAGATATGCATGCGGTTGTATATTGGAGGGGAACTTTATTGTCCTACGAATATGTTCTTGCCACATATACCAAGAATGGCATACCGATACAACGCAAAGTAATCGCGGGTATAAAAAGCGATGGACACAGTGTCTTGAGATCGGTCGCAACCATTGAGCAGGATTGGACAGTACAGATCATGGTAGGAGCTCAATCCATCGATGATCGACATTATGATTCAGACAATAGCCAAATGATGTATCTGGAGTTAATGCCAAATGGGGAGATTGTCCAATCTTAACAAAAGACATCTTGTATTTTCCAGTATTGCAACTCTATCTAAGCTTTGGCTGTACCATGAGATTCAAGATTTTAAGTTTATTTAAACCGGTTATATCCGGAATCAATTATTTATGAAACACAATTCTTCGGGAGGCAAAAAAAAGCTCCCACAAAAATATTTGCAACAAGCAATCTTAAAACAAATGCGCAATAATGGAGGCAAGGGATACTCTCTCGGTACTGTTGTACGCAAACTAAAAACAAAAAACTCTAAAAGCTCAGTTGCCGCGGCATTAAGAGCATTGCAGAATAGGGGAGCTATAGTCCTCTCCAACGGGCTGTATAGATGGAATCCCAATGGAAGCAACACTACAACCAAGAAAATCATTCAAAAAGGAAGAACAGATCTTACGAGCTCCGGAGCGGCTTATATCGTAGTTGAAGGGCAACAGAGCGATATCTATGTTCCCGCTAAGCATGTGGAGGGAGCCCTACAAGGAGATATTGTCAGGGTTGAAGTTACATTTGCGCAAAGCAGAGAAAAACCTCGAGGAAGGATAATAGAAGTGTTGCAACGGCATAGAACTCGATTTATCGGCACCTTTCAAGATGCCAAAAAATATGGCTATGTCTATGTCGAAGGGCCTAAGTTGTCATTGGAGGTACGCATTCTGCCACAGGACTACAACGGAGCGACAGGCGGGGATAGTGTAGTGGTTGAGATTAAGGAGTTTGGTACAGCGCGACGCCCACAATTGCGCGGGGCAATACACCAAGTCCTAAATCCCGACAACCGCAATGACTTCGAGATGCAGCGTATTTTGATAAATAGTGGATTTGATATTGTTTTTGACAAGGAGGTATTGGAGGAAGCAGAATCCTTGAAAGATGGCATTACATCCCAGGATATTGCCCAACGTCGTGATATGAGAGATGTATTGACATTTACGATTGACCCTGTAGATGCGAAAGATTTTGATGATGCTATATCCTATGAAAAACTGGAGTCGGGGCATACCCGTATTGGGATTCATATAGCCGATGTCACTCATTTTGTCAAAGAAAATACTGTATTGGATAAAGAGGCGTACCGAAGATCGACATCTGTATATCTGGTAGATAGAGTCTGTCCCATGCTACCCGAGCGGATCTCCAATGAGTTGTGCTCCTTGCGACCCAATGAAGATAAGTTTTGTTTTTCGGTGGTTATAGATTTTGATGAAGCGCATCAAATCGCAGGGCATTGGATCGGCAAGACCTTGATACATTCGGATTATAGATTTGCATATGAAGCGGCGCAAGAGAGCTTAGATGGTGACCAGGAGTTGTTAGAGAAGGAATTGATGCACATCAATGACATTGCTAAGACACTCAATAGAAAGCGTTTTGAAAGCGGCTCCATCAACTTTGAGACCGATGAGATACGATTTGAGTTGAGTGCCGATGGGAAGCCCTTAAGTATCCATCGCAAAGTGCGTCAAGATGCGCATAGATTAATCGAGGAGTATATGTTGTTGGCCAATAAAATTGTGGCGCGTCACTTGGGCAAGAAGTCCAAGGGTCAGGAAGTACCTTTTGTGTATCGGATCCATGATGTACCGAATCCTGAAAAGTTGGCTGAGTTAGCATTGTTGGCTGGAGAGTTTGGCATTAAGTTGAGATTTGATACACCGGAGCAGATCACGCGATCGCTGAATCAACTCAGCGACGAAGGCTCGGATGATGATTTGAGATCCATACTTAGGATGATGGCAATCCGCAGTATGTCCAAGGCTGTCTATGCAACGGACAATATCGGTCACTATGGTTTAGGCTTTGAGTATTATACCCATTTTACATCTCCTATCCGTCGCTATGCGGATGTGTTGGTTCATCGTATATTGTATGCCAATCTGGATGCAACACATCGCCGAGATATAGAGTTGTTGGAGCGTCAGTGCCTGTATATATCACAAAAAGAACGAGATGCAACAAGTGCAGAACGGGAGTCGATCAAGTACAAGCAAGTAGAATATTTGTCTGATCGTGTTGGCGAGGAATTTGAGGGGATGATTCGGAATATCATCGACAGGGGAATTTTTGTGGAATTGCTCGAAAGTCAAGCGGACGGGTTTTTGCCGATGGATAGATTAGGTGAGAATCTCATGATTCATCCTGCGCGCATAAAGGTGACCGGACAATCTACGGGCAAGGTATGGCGGATAGGAGATCGAGTCAGCGTTGTTTTGACATCAATCGATATGGAAAAGAGACAATTGAATTTTGCCTTGGCGGAATAAGAACACACGGGAAATTGCTAATAAATTAACCAAGTAATTCTAATAAAAACGTATCTTTGCGTTCCTTTTCGGCAAACTGAATAAGAAAGATCATGAATACTGTCCAAATCACGGTAACACCACGTACAGAATTAGGGAAGAAAGCGACAAAGGCTATCCGCAAGGAAGGCCGCATTCCCGCTGTTTTATACAGTAAAAATGGTGTGGAGCATTTTAGTACGATGTTCAGTGATGTAAAAAAATTGGTTTACACTCCAGAATTCAAATTGGTTGAATTGTCTCTTAATGGTGCGACGCACAAGGCGATATTGAAGGATATTGTTTTTCATCCGGTGACTGAGGCTATCATGCATATTGATTTCTTGGCTCTTGTGGATGGACATCCTCTAAAGGCGGATATTCCCGTAAAATTTGAAGGTTCCTCTCCCGGAGTGAAGTTAGGGGGCAAGCTCATGCAGACATTGCGTACTGTGAAAATAAAAACGACTCCCGAAAATCTGATTGACGTATTGTATGTGGATATTTCGGACTTGGAGTTGGGATCGGCGGTAAGAGTGCGAGATCTCAGTGTACCCGAAGGGGTAGAAATTATGGTAGATGGCGCCGCTCCGATAGCCAATGTTGTTGTGCCACGTGTGATGAAGAGTGAAGCTGCCAAGGCAGAAGAAAGTTCTGAAGAAGAAGAGGCTGTGGTTGAAGCTGCTGAGGCATAATCTGGACACTTGTTCAGATGTTACGTCATCCTTTTTTATTGCTAAAATTTTTAATTGGGGCTTGGTTATTCCTTGAGTTAGTCTCATGTGTATCGACAACAGAGATTGTGGACGCAAGAGAAGTGTACGGTATTGCAGCAACGAATTTAAAACAAAGAGACCAAGTCATTAGGATCGCTCGACGTGAAATCGGGGATGCATATCAATATGCAGGTCAAGGGCCGGATCGATGGGATTGTTCGGGACTCATTCAACATTCGTTTAGTGCTGCTGGAATACCACTGGACAGGACATCGCGAGATATGTCCAAAACGGCTTCAGGAATTGTTCTTTCTAAGGCGAGAAAAGGAGATTTGATTTTCTTTAAGAAGGACGGTAGAGTATTTCATGTCAGTCTCATCACAGAGTATAATAAAGAACATCTCTGGGTGATTCATAGTACGACTTCAAGGGGTGTTATCGAAGAGGATATTAAGGTGTCCAAATACTGGAAATCAAAGATTTATAAAGTGATATCTTTGGCTTCCTTATTAGAACGCTAAGCAGGTTATTGTATATCTTATGCTTGGTTGTAACATATTTAAGTGGTTCAAAATGAAAAAGGAAACAAAAAGAATCAATCTAATCTTATTCGGTCCTCCCGGATCAGGCAAGGGCACACAAGCCAAGATCCTTGAGGAAAAATTTGGTCTATTGCAGGTGTCAACGGGAGATTTGTTCAGATATGAAATAGGCAATAATACCCCGCTTGGTCAAAAAGCAAAGGCTTATATGAATGAAGGAAAGCTTGTCCCTGATGAGGTTACGGTAGCTATGCTAAAGAACAAATTGGAGATGCATCCCGATGTACGCGGATATATCTTAGATGGATTTCCTCGGACGATAGCACAATCCGAAGCGCTCGATATACTCTTGTCTGAACGTGGTGAGTCCGTTGACAAGCTGATCGCTCTTGTTGTCGATGAAGATGAAATAGTCTCCCGCTTGTTAGAAAGAGGCAAGACATCGGGTAGAGCCGATGATGCCAATGAAGCGGTGATCCGTAATCGCATAGCCGTATATCATGAGGAGACAGCACGCGTATATAACTATTACGACAAGAAAGGAATCTCAATGGAAGTCTCAGGTATGGGAGATATCGATGAGATTAATGCTCGCTTATCGGTCATTATTGATGATCTTGTGAGTTGTTGTTGAAATAGGTTATGGCGGATCAAAATTTTGTTGATTATGTAAAAATATGTTGTCGCTCAGGCAAAGGAGGAGCGGGTAGTTCACATTTTCGCAGAGATAGATTGA
Organism: Bacteroidota bacterium; assembly: GCA_024276375.1. Lineage (GTDB taxonomy): Bacteria > Bacteroidota > Bacteroidia > Chitinophagales > Saprospiraceae > JAJRXG01. Next base: position 22,284 of record JAJRXG010000029.1, read on the forward strand.
CGGCTCAAGGAGGGCCCGATGGAGGAGATGGAGGGCGAGGAGGACACATCATCTTGCGCGGAAATAAGCAATTATGGACTTTGCTACACTTAAAATATCGAAAACATGTTATAGCCAAAGATGGCGTTCAAGGATCGGGATCTAGAAAATCAGGCTCTGAAGGCTCTGATGTCATTCTTGATGTACCTCTTGGAACTGTTGCCAAGGATGCCGAGACAGGCGAAGTCTTGTTTGAGATCAATAATGAAGGGGAGAGGTGTATCCTAGTCAGAGGAGGCAAAGGAGGGCTTGGCAATTGGCACTTCAAGTCGGATATACGTCAATCGCCGCAATACGCTCAACCGGGATTGCCGGGCAAGGAGCGATGGATGATTCTCGAACTAAAGATTCTCGCCGATGTAGGGCTTGTGGGTTTTCCCAATGCAGGCAAATCCACTCTACTGTCAGTCGTTAGTGCGGCCAAGCCTAAAATCGGGGCTTATGCATTTACTACCCTAACACCCAATCTTGGTATCGTCTCCTATTGGGACAATCGCTCGTTTGTTATGGCTGATATTCCAGGTATCATAGAACACGCCCATGAAGGAAAAGGATTGGGGATACGGTTCTTGAGACATATAGAGCGCAATGCGGTACTACTATTTGTCATACCATGTGATACAGACAATATCCGTAAGGAATATGAGATTCTATTGAATGAATTGCAACAGTATAATGCAGAGTTACTGTATAAGCCTCGGTTGTTGGGGATTTCTAAGAGTGACTTAATCGATGATGAGTTGAGGGAGTTGTTGATTGCCGAACTGCCGGAAGGTGTTCCGTATGTATTTTTTTCTGCAGTGGCTCAACAAGGCATAGACGGGCTCAAGGATGCGATATGGGGTATATTGTCAGCGGAGGAATGATCAGAATAGAATGGTTTATTCTTCCTCTTGGTTTTTATGGAGTCCTTCTAACACTATTTTAGCTTTTTGATTGCCGATCAATGCTGCGATATCTTCGATAGAAGCTTGAAGAATACGTTTATTGGATCCAAAATGAGATAGTAATTTTTGTGCTGTTTTATGGCCTATTCCCGGTATTGTTTCGAGTGCTGAAGTGACGAAGTGTTGCGAACGCTTAGTCCGGTGAAAAGTAATGGCAAATCTATGTGCTTCATTGCGTGCTTGCTGGATGAGTTTTAGACTTTCGGATTTTTTATTGATGTAAAGGGGAATGCTGTCATCGGGGAAGAAAATCTCTTCAAGCCGCTTGGCGATACCTATCACCGTTACTTTTTTTTCGATGTTGAGTTTTCTGATACTGTCCATGGCTGCACTGAGTTGTCCTTTGCCACCATCAATGATGATCAGTTGAGGCAGTTTTTGTTGCTCTTTGATCATTCTACTGTATCTACGATAAACGACTTCTGCCATAGAAGCAAAATCATCGGGACCGATGACGGTTTTGATGTTGAAGTGCCGGTAGTCTTTTTTAAAGGGTTTGGCATTGCGAAATACCACACAGGACGCCACGGGATGAGAACCTTGGATATTGGAATTGTCAAAGCACTCTATGTGAAGCGGGAGGGTCTCCATATTGAGATCTGTTTGCAATGTTTTGAGAATACGTTGCGCAGCAGTCTGTTTCTGAGCTTTATTGGCGAGAGATTTTTTCTTTTGGAGGAGGAAGTATTTGAGGTTTTTTTGTGATAGGTCGAGTAGTTTTTTCTTGTCTCCGATCTTTGGTATTGTGATTTTAATCTCGGGATTTGGGAGGGAGATGGTCTGGGCCACTAAGATTTCCGGTGCGATGCTATTGTATTGCTGTCTTAGTTCGGGTATGACATAGGATAAGATATCCCGGGGATCACTGTCGAGATTCATTTTGACTTCTACAGTTTCGGTATTGATAATGGCTCCATGGACGACTTTGAGATAATTGATGTATGCCCATTGGTCATCAGTATCGATTGAGAAGATATCGACATCTCTGATATTGACACTGACTACTGTAGATTTGGATTGATAGGCTTTAAACAGCGTTAATTTTTTCTTCATTATCTCCGCTTCTTCAAATTGGAGGTGCTCGGCATATGTGGACATCTCAGACCTTATGTACTCTTTTACGGATTTGAAGTTGCCGCCGAGGATATTTTTTATTTGTTGGATTTTTTCATCATAATCCTCTTCAGATTCTTGACCAATACAAGGGCCATGGCAGTTGTTGAGATGGTATTCGAGACAGACTTTAAATTTTCCTGCCTTGATATTTGAAGGTGTCAGAGCATAGTTGCACGTGCGGAGGGGGAAGAGATTCTTGATTATTTCCAATATCTGGTTCATCTTCCACTTGGAGGTATAAGGGCCAAAATACTTAGATCCGTCCTTGATGACCTTGCGGGTAAAAAATACGCGTGGGAAGGGTTCTTTTTTAACACATAGATAGGTATAAGACTTGCCATCCTTGAGCATTACATTATAGCGCGGTTGAAATTTTTTGATCAAGGTGTTTTCGAGCAGGAGCGCATCTTGTTCTGTCTCTACGACGGTATATTCTATGCGTTTTGCATTTTTGACCATGGTGCGGGTTCTAAAGGCTTGATTCTTGGTACTTCCAAAGTAAGAGGCGATACGCTTGCGCAGGACTTTGGCCTTGCCAACATAGATGATGGTGTCTTGTGCATCAATAAAACGATAGACACCGGGTTGAGTAGGAATGGTATGAGCGATATGCTTGTAGTCTTGGGTTTTCAATGGTGATGTTATCGGATCGCAGAGATAAAGAGGTTGGCACCGGCACGATTGGTAACGAGTGGGACATCGTGTACATCACATAGTCTCATGAGCATTTGAACATCGGGTTCATGAGGATGCTTGCCGAGCGGGTCTCTAAAAAAAATAACCATATCAATTTTGCCCGTTGCTACTAAAGTAGCGATCTGGGCATCACCACCCAATGGTCCGGAGAGCAGAGGTCGCACATTAAATCCCGACCTGGCGATATGTTGGCCTGTTGTTCCTGTTGCCCACAAGTTGAGGTTTTTGATTTGTGATTCGTTCTGAAGGATGAAAGAGACCATTTCTGCTTTCTTTCCATCATGAGCGATGAGAGCGACATTTGTGATTTTGTTGTCCTTCATATGTCCCCAAAGATACATCTACACTGGCAGAAACGAAGTTGAATATATCGCAATTAGATAAAATAAAGCGTACCAAAAGTAAATATCCTGATTGATGACCACAAAGATCAGAAGTACGATTCGTAGAAGGTCAGGGAGTCAATATCAAAAGTTGTATTCATCATACCACAAGCTGTTAAGTTTCTATAAGGTTGACTTTAATCTTGACGATTTGTTCTTTGCCATTCAGTCTTTTGCAGTAATAGAAGATGCGATACGACTGTTTGGAGGAGGTCACTTGGAGCACGCGAAAGCATTGGCCGTGTTTCCAGGCACTTTGATGTTTGCGTTCGATGACGAGATCGGGAAGTGAACCCATCAGATTCTGAAGTTTGGTGATAGCTTGGCTACGTGTGAGTATTTCGGAGCGATCGGGAGAAGTCCATTTGACCGTGGTGCCGAGATTCTGAATCAGTAGGTCTAAGTCATTGTTCTGATGAAGTGGAGTCGAGACAGTCAATAGGATCA
>JAJRXG010000269.1 GCA_024276375.1 Bacteroidota bacterium
AAAGTATGATCAAGCAGTGGAACTTTTCGAGAGACTCCTAGATGAACAGCCGACCAATGCTGCCATTCACTACGAGTTAGCGCGTGTGTTTCAGGCTCAGAACAAAACAGATGACGCTCTGAAAAGTGCCCGAAAAGCAGTGCGATTTGAACCAGACAATATCTGGTACAAAATCAATCTGGCCAATCTCTATGAATCTGAACTGGACTTTAGGAATGCAGCGCAATTGTATGGTACCGTTGCCAAGTCCAAAAGTGATATAAGACTATATGAGCGCTGGGCACAAATCTTGGCCAAGGCGCACATGGAACAAGAAGCCATTGAGGTCTATAATGAGGCCGATAGACGTTTTGGTTGGAATGAAGATCGTAGTGACTCCAAAGTGGATTTACTATTGCGCCTCGGCAAACAGAAAGCAGCTATCCAAGAAGTGAAGAAATGGGCAGAACGAAACCCCAGTAATGCATATTTTCTCAATAAACTCGCCATATTTTACCGATTTATAGGTATGAATAAAAAATCTGCCAAAATCTTTGAAAGAACACTTGCTATTGACCCCAATAACGAACAAGCCCTTCTCGCGGTCAAGGAGCTCAAAGGTGGAGAAAACAATGCATCAACAGAAGACCTATGGCATCTTGTACGCAATACAGATGTCTCGCAGGATACCAAGGTCAAAGCCCTGATGCCCATCGTACATAAGGGGACACCGGAGGATGTTCAGAGAGCCCTTCCTATTATGTTATACCTAACTGAGCAACATCCTGTACACCCTCAATCTCAAGCCCTGTATGCCGATGCTCTATATCTAATGGGCGATCTTCAAAAAGCATCCCAATACTATGAAAAGACCTTAGCACTAGACCAATCCAACTATCAAGTGTGGCGACAACTTCTGCAGATTTATTGGGATCTGGGTGCGTATAAAAAACTGAAGCAAATGGCCAACAGTGCCTTGGATTACTTTCCCAATCAAGCAGACTTATACATGTTTCTCGCAGAAGCAGAACTCTCTGATGGAGCATTGTCTGAGGCGCTCTACAATGTAGAAGAAGCTTTGTTGATAGGAAGTAGTGACAATTCATCTTTGGAGCAATATTACGTACTTAAAGCACGCATTCTTGAAGCAGAGGAATCCGGGGATGAAGCGATACATTGGCTGGAGTCGATGGACAAGACCGGCAGTATGGTGGATGAGGCATTGGGAGATCTTTATCTTAAACAAGGCGATAAAACTCGTGCTGTGGAGGCCTTTAAGCGTGCTTTGTCCAAAGGAGGAGCTAAAAAAAGGCTTAGAGAGAAACTGGAATCTTTATGAAACTATGGTCGATCTTAGGTGTTATTACACTGCTGTTTTCCTTTGGATGTGCATCTACTAAGGTGCTGAAACCATTGGATCCTATTGATCTCTCTGTTTTAATAGCCGCAATGCAAGACAATAACCGCCCTTATCAATACTTTTCGGCCAAAGGACGCGTCAAAATGAACGGCGAAGAGTTTAAAATCGGTGGACGTTGCAATATCCGCATGATTAGAGATAGTCTTATTTGGATGAATTTTAAGAAATTCAGCGTAGAGGCCGCACGCGTATTGATCAAAAGAGATTCGTTTTGGATTATATATCCTCTGGAGAATTATTATGAATCAGGCCAAACAACAACTTTTTTTAATGATTACAATGTCGATTTTACATTTTCTGAACTTCAGGATTTTATTGTCGGCAATATCGACATCCCCCAACAAAATCAAGTGAGGAAATATGAAACTGATGTTTATCGTAAGTTAGATGTAGAAGACCAGGGATTGAGGTATCAGTACCAGATTACCGCCGAGCAACGCATTTATCGCATGATGATCACGGATACGATCGAAAGAATGCTCGTTGTAACCTATTCCGATTATAATGATGATAACTTTGCCGTCAGTAGGGAGGTTGTCATCCGTACCCCTGAAGAAGGAGAGTCGGTGTTCTCTTTGACTTTATCGAAGATTGAATTTGATGTACCAAAAGTTATAAAATTTGAGATTCCCGATCATTATACTACTTATTAGCGCGCTAGGAGTGTCTCTATCTCCCTGTCTGGCTCAGGATCTGGAAGAACGAAGACCGAAAAAAAAGATGCCTCCGATAACAGATGTGATCAATGAACCTGAGCCAGAGTGGGATCTTACGCCATTCACTCTTCAAAGGGATACGCTCGAAATAGTCGATTCTACTGAGATAATTGATGCCCCTATCCTCAAAAAGATAATACCATCGAGTGCTCGAGAAGAACAGTGGGGTATGGTTTTGCGATATGCTTTGTATCAGAAACTGACGGTACCCCGTTGGATCTCCATTTTATCAGAGGATCACTGGAGAAATGCATTTGTCAAATGGCGGTACTACGCCCACCTATCAGCGTATATGCGTCAAAGAAATGAAGTAGGGAGTATGGAGACATCCGTGGTCGATTTGAAGACGGCGAGGCAAGAAGATCATAGGTATCAATCTATGGATTCAACAGTATGGAGTACTGTCTCATCAGATTCAATCATTGTTGGGTCTGCAATACCCAATGACTCCAATGCGATAATAGAGGAGACAATAACTTTTTCTTTTTCGCTCAATGACCTTACACTCACGGATGAAATCCCATCAGAACGTCCATCGCATGATCAACCCGCTGAGATGGATTCTGTACATAGTCCAGTTGATATCATATCAACCGAAAGTGATATAAAATCATCTGTTGATGCTCAAGCAGACATATCCGGCAAAAAAGAAAACAAACCGATAGACCAAGACCAGCTTTCTTCATCGTCTGTTCAATCCGAGCCCATCGTGCCTAACCCATCGCCTGTCACAAAGCCAAAGAGTGACGAGAAAAAAGTCGTTACTGAGCCCAAAATACAGGATAATGCAAGCAAGAATGTAATACTTCCGCCTCCCAAACCATCGACCAGAAAACAGGAAACTGAGCGATTTGCACAGATGAGAAGTCGATTGCCGTGGCCCGTTCAAGGAGGGGTGATCACGGATCGGTATGGTATGCGTCGCA
>JAJRXG010000270.1 GCA_024276375.1 Bacteroidota bacterium
AGATCCCTCTATATATCCCAATGGCTCTGTCACGTTATTCTGCGATGAGTTTACCAATTACAACGATACCTCTGTAGGAATCGCAACGATCAAATTGCTAAACGCATTGGGCTACCATGTCGGTATGATCGATCACGCTGACAGCGGTAGAGCGGCCATCTCCAAAGGTCTCTTAAAACATGCCCAAGAAGTCGCAAATAGAAACGTCTCCATATTTCAAGATCTGATCCATGACAAGATGCCACTTATCGGGATAGAGCCCTCAGCTATACTTACCTTTCGCGATGAATATCCTCGAATCGTAGATAAAACACGGGTGGACGCCGCCATCTCAATTGGTACAAACACCTTTCTGATCGAAGAGTTTCTCATGAAGGAATTCAACCAAGGAAAATTTGACTCAACGCTATTTACGACAGAACCCCGACAGATCATACTTCATGGCCATTGCCACCAAAAGGCTCTGGCTGACGTATCGGACACCCTATGGATGCTCTCCATCCCACAAGGTTTTTGCGTAGAATTGCTCGCTACTGGATGCTGTGGCATGGCGGGATCCTTTGGATATGAAAAAGAACACTATCGTGTAAGCCAACAAGTCGGTGAATTGACCCTCTTTCCCAAGATCCGCCAATCCAAAATGAACACCATTATCGCCGCTTCCGGCACCAGTTGCAGACATCAGATAGCAGATGGAACCAAAAGAGTTGCGCTCCACCCAATAGAAATATTATTTGACGCACTGAGCGTCGATACTTTATCATAAATCACAGTCCTCCAAATGAAAACAACTTTGCCAATACTTCTCCTTCTGATCGTCTCTAGCATTTCGCATCAGCAACCTCCTTGGAATTCTAAAACGAACTCCTCTAATCTTACACTATGGTATGACCACCCGGCAGAAAATTGGCATGATGCTCTTCCTCTAGGCAATGGACGAATCGGTGCAATGGTTTTTGGCAATACAAGTACCGAACGCATCCAACTCAATGACGATTCTCTATGGCCTGCAGATCAGGGATGGGACGAAGCTGAGGGAAGAAAAGCAGACCTTGACAAAATCAGATCTCTATTGTTTGAAGGCAATCATGTCGAAGCGGATGCCCTATTTGTGGATAAATTCTCTCGCAAGAAAGTTGTTAGATCCCATCAGACAATGGGCGACCTTTTTATAGATTTCAATCACGACAATATCACAGAATATAAACGTTCACTGGACATCAGCAATGCCACAGCCACCATTTCTTATAAGACCAATGGCAAGCAATTTACAGAACGCATATGGGTTTCTCAACCACACCAAGCCATCGTAGTAGAATTGTCCTCAGAGGCGATGTTCAATGCCCAAATCCGAATGTCCAGACCTAAAGATAGAGGGCAACCCACGGCTATCACAACTTCAAAAGAGGATCATCTGCTCGTTATGACCGGACAAGTGACCCAACGCGGTGGATACTTTGATTCGAAACCAAACCCGATACTTGAAGGTGTCAGCTTTGAAACGATTGCAAAAGTAAAACACACAGATGGAGAGATCCTCCGTGGTAAGGATTTTTTGCAAATCAATAAGACCAAGAACACGACCTTAGTCTTAGTAGCTCATTCGTCGTACTATCATGAGGACTACTCAACGCAAAATGATAAGACGCTCCAACTTATCGAGAAATCCGAAATTAGTAATATTCGAAATGCCCATATCAAGGACTATCAGAATCTCTTTGGCCGCGTAGAGCTAGATCTAAATCAAAATACTGACTTGGACACTATGCCCACTGATCAGCGACTATCCCGTATAAAAGGCGGTGAGATGGATTTGGGATTGGAAGCAATGTTGTTTCAATACGGCAGATACTTACTCATCAGTTCATCGAGAGAAGGCACAAACCCCGCCAACTTACAGGGCTTATGGAATCCACATATCGAAGCTCCATGGAATGCAGATTACCACCTTAATATCAATCTACAGATGAATTATTGGCCTGCCAATGTCACCAATCTTGGAGAGCTCAATATGCCATTATTTGACTATATCGACAAATTGATTGTCAACGGAAAGATTAGTGCCAAGAAGAATTTTGGTTGTAATGGAGCCTTTATGCCACATGCTACAGACCTGTGGGCACCTACGTGGTTGAGAGCACCTACCGCATATTGGGGCTGTTCGATGGCAGCGGGAGGATGGATGATGCAGCACTATTGGCAACATTATGAATATACCCGGGATACTGCCTTCTTACAGCAGCGGGCTTTTCCTGCTATGCAAGAAGTGGCTCATTTCTATAGTGATTGGATCATAGAAGATCCACGAGATGGTACTTTGGTTTCAGCTCCATCTACTTCACCGGAGAATCGTTTTTTGGATAATAATGGCAATGCTGTTTCCTCTTGCCTAGGCAGTGCAATGGATCAACAAGTCATCGCCGAGGTATTTGACAATTATATCAAGGCATGTGAAGTGTTGCAGAAGGAAAATGACCTCTCCGTGCTCATCAGAAGACAAAGACAGCAATTGAGACCGGGATTTGTCATCGGCAGTCAAGGCCGTCTGCTCGAATGGGATCGCGAATATGCAGAAAACGAACCCGGACACCGCCATATGTCACATCTGTATGGTTTTCATCCGGGATCGAGTGTATCCAAGGATGCCAATCCGGAGATTTGGAATGCCGTCCGCAAGACCATAGACTATCGATTGGCAAATGGTGGTGCCGGCCCAGGATGGAGCCGAGCTTGGTTGATCAATTGTAGTGCGCGACTTGGAGATGGCGATATTGCGCACGATCACATCCAATTGCTGTTCAAAAAATCAATCAATAGCAATCTTTTTGATCTTCACCCTCCTTTTCAGATAGATGGCAATTTTGGATATACTGCCGGAATCTCCGAAATGTTGTTACAATCACACGAAGCAGGCATCATTCGCCTTTTGCCTGCACTTCCATCTGCTTGGCCTAAGGGTATGGTAACAGGCCTCCGGACAAGAGGTGGACTTACCATTGATATTGCTTGGGAAGACCATGAAGTCACTCATGTGAGAATCCAAGCAGACAAGGCCTTGCACTGTCGATTGATTTATGACGACGTGACCACTTCAATTAATATCAAAAAAGGCGAAATATTGAAGTTATAAAATCCAAGACAGGGATAGAGATCCTAGTCAAAGGAAACTTCTTTTTCTAATATTTGCTTATCGCGTTTTACTTTTACTTTTATTGTCTGACCTTTTTCAAACATCGTCAGCAGATCCATATACCCTTCCATTCCTTCTACTTTATGGGAATCCATTTGCAGGACAATATCTCCTTTGATAATACCTGCTTTGGCAGCAGGTCGATCGGGACGGACGCCATCGATACGCATCCCTTCACCATCATAGAGATAATCCGGCATCACACCGAGGGTAACTTTGAAACTGCGTTGAGCGGTATCATCGGCAGACTTGGTCTCGGTAAACACCAAATCCCCTTGGCCATCCAGGTTAGCTATCATCGCCATCATATAATCCATCACCATACTTATCCCTTTGTAGTTGATCTTCTCTTCATCGTCAGAGGGTTTATGATAGTCCATGTGCTGTCCGGTAAAAAAGTGCAATGCCGGAACTTCCGAGAGATAAAACGATGTGTGATCAGATGCTCCCATTCCTCCTTCTGTGGTAACAATGGACAATCCCTTGACCTTGGCCTTCTTCATGGCTTTGTCCCATGCCGGAGAAGTCCCAACACCGTTGACTGACAACTTACCTTCATCATTCATCCTTCCGATCATATCCATATTCAACATATAGGTCACATGTGGCAGATCAATGGTAGGATTTTTGGTAAAATAATTCGACCCCCACAATCCATACTCTTCTCCGGAGAATGCAATAAACATATAGTTGTTGGATGTGTATTTTCCTTGCAAGGCTTTCGCCAAATATAGTAATCCCGCCACTCCGCTGGCATTGTCATCTGCTCCGTTGTGTATGGCGGGTCCCTCTATATACAACGATCCCGACATACCGTGCCCCAAGTGATCGTAGTGCGCTCCTATGACAACTGTAAATGGAGCTCCATTGTCGAGATATCCAACCACATTGCGTACATTGATGTCTCCTTTCTCTGCATATTCGACATCTTCGTGCGGATTCTCCTTTTTGTTAACAGAAAAATCCTGGAAATAACCGTTTGTACCTTTCGGCATTAAGCCAATTTCCTTAAACCTTTTACTGATATAAGCCGCAGCCAGTTTTTCACCGGCAGTACCTGTCTGTCGTCCTTCCAAGGCATCAGAGGCGAGATACTCTATATCTTTTTCAATGAGGGGGTCGTAGGAGGATTCCGCAGTTGATGATAGCGACCCGTTATAAGTTGAGCACTGGACAAGTAAAACTGCCGATAAAAGTACAGCACAGCCCTGAAACCATGATTTTATTCTTAGAAGCTTAAACATTTGCATAATTGAAGATTATAGTGATTACATTTGCCGCCAAATATACCTAATGATGAGCCCAAGATCAAACATTATACTTGTTGTTTTAGGATGTCTGCTGATCATCTCTTGTAAGGAGCAAGCGAGTGTTCAGCATAAGACAGAGCGTGAAGCCTCACAACTAATTGCTTTTGAGCATGACTCATTGATCTATAGTCAAGAGACTCACTTTAGTCATTTGCAACAACTGACCGATGGTGGTGACAATGCCGAAGCATATTGGTCATTTGACAATACGATGCTGACACTTCAAGCCACTAATGACGACTGGGATGCCGAGTGTGATCAGATCTTTATGTATGACTTGAAGAAAAAAACAGGATTGAAGTACAAGCCCCAACTTATCAGTACAGGTCTGGGAAGAACCACTTGCAGCTTCTTTATGCCGGGTGACAAAGAGATTATATTTGCGTCCACTCACTTGGTGGACGACGCTTGCCCTCCGGTACCCGAGCGCAATCACAATGGTCCATATGTTTGGCCGATCTATGAATCTTTTGACATTTTTGTCAGTGATATGCAAGGCAATATTGTCAGACAACTGACGGATGAGCCCGGTTACGATGCAGAAGCCACCTTGTCTCCGGCCGGTGATAAAATTGTCTTTACTTCTATGCGATCCGGAGATCTCGAGTTATATACCATGGATATCGATGGAAGTAATGTCAAGCAAGTGACGGATGAATTGGGCTATGACGGCGGTGCATTCTTCTCCCCTGATGGCACGCAACTCATCTACCGAGCTTCAAGACCAAAAACGGAAGCAGCAGTAAAGATGTACAAGGACTTACTTCAGAGAGGTCTCGTACAACCTACTCAGATGGAATTGTTCATATGCAATGTCGATGGCAGCAACAACCGACAGCTCACGCGCTTGGGCAAAGCCAATTGGGCACCATATTTTCACCCTTCCGGCAAAAAGGTCATCTTCTCTTCCAATCACAAGAGTGAACGGGGGTTTCCATTCAATCTATTTATGATCAATATTGATGGTTCAGGACTGGAGCAAATCACTTATGACAATACCTTCGATTCTTTTGCCATGTTTTCTTATGATGGCAAGTATCTCGCCTTTTCATCCAATAGAAACAACGGTGGAACGAGAGCCACCAATCTCTTTGTAGCTGAATGGAAGGATTAGACCATCCCAAACCTCCTAAGAGAAGCAAAAACCAATGGTTCAAGACATTGGGTTGGGGTGCTTTTGCCTTTTTCTTTATAAAAGGCCTTGTCTGGATAGCAGTATTTTGTGGCGTCGGCAAGGTTTTGGGTTGTTAGTTTCCTTGCAATAACTGTCTCATTCCTTCATATACCACTACACTTGCGGCATTGGCGAGATTGAGACTGCGGACTGTGTCTGTGACCATCGGAATCTTATAAAAGTCATTGGGATATCGATCATGGATGGCTTTGGGCAGGCCTATGGATTCTTTTCCAAAAATGAGAAACATGGATGCTTCATATTCTAAGTCCCAACAGGACTTCTCTGCATGACTAGAGAAAAATGCCATATTTTGATCCCTATGCTGCTCAAAAAATGCCTCGCTATGCTCATATTGATATACCTCGATATGCTGCCAATAATCCAATCCCGCTCTCTTCAATCTCTTGTCTGTAATTTCAAACCCCAAAGGTTGGACAAGGTGCAATGTACTTCCCGAAGCCAGTGCCAATCTACCGATATTGCCTGTATTCATGGGTATCTCAGGTTCGATTAAAACAATGTTGAAAGACATAAAATATATATCTGGTGAGTCAATAAAGTATTTATAGATAAACCTCAAGTATTAAGTAGAACATCCACGGTATCCAAACAAACTCATTGAGCAATGGATAGGAAGTATCTCCATCAATCCGAATAAAAAGACCAATTTTCAGGAAATTGTGCTTTGGTTTTGATCTCGTCTATATCACCCAATAGATAAAATGGAGCATTGAAGACACTACGATCACCAAAAGGCGCCCAACTACCCGTAATAGCTCGCATAGGCTTGTCGGCACTAAGTACCCGCATCTCATGATCCTGATAAGGACTATGAAAATACAAATCACCAGCTCGGGCTTCAGAAGTTACTCCATTGAGGATCCATTCGGTCCTGCCTCCGAGAATATAATAAAACTCAGGTGTCGCATGACTATGGGTGACATATTTGCCATGCGATCCAATAGCGATATATGAGAAATTCAGATCGTATTGCCCCTCGGGAACTTTGGCCTGAAAAACCCCCTTCATCCTAGCGATTTTATTCCATGCGGACAACATATCCTTGCCCTTGCTCGCATCTTTTGCCCAAAAGAAACTCATGACATTAATATTGGTAAAATCCAACCAGTCGATATCCCGTTCTGTAGAAAACAAGGGCGTCATGGGATACTGCCCTTGAGACTCGCCGTATTGTTTCTTGTCCTGCTCTAACCGATTGTATGCCCTCTCATAAAATTTGTTGTTAACGATTTTACTTTTAATAGACATCGTATCCATGCAGTCAAGGGGCTGTCCCAATGCCCAATGTTGATAATCATCCGGCAAAATGGCTTCCTTGGCTTGTACATGAAAATTGGAACCCGTTAGATAATAGCCTGCATTTAAGTAGTCTTGTTGACCACCGGGAGCCCAAGATATCCACAAGACTTTCAGTGGTGTATCTGACGTAACTCGTATGCTCCTGGGGCTCCAAGATTCTAGCTTGATAGAGGTGCCTACACAAGTTTTGACCGATTGACCATCCGACCACACTATGGCGTTGCCATCCAAAATATGATATACCCCTGGAGCTCGGTCAACATGCTTGGGCAGCACTCCATCAGCCGCAATGGACATTTCTCTGATTTTAATATCGGCATGATCTAAGACGGTTTTAACCTTGATCATATTTACAAATATTCGTTTGAATTCCGAATCAATCTTGTCCCAATCAAATCGAAACACCTCTTTCACATCGTCCCAAGGAATTTTGCTACCGATCGTTTTTGGTGGAGCTTGATCTTCAACAGAATTGAACGGCTGAGGGAATTTGGGATTTGAAAGGTCTTGGGATTTGCGATCTCGAAATGATTGAATCATCTCATGATTAGGATCAATACGGTCATTTGATTCACCGGCAAAATATATGTCCGGAGAAATATCCTCGTACGATACAACCTCTCCCACTGAGTATGCATGTGCCTCGGTAGTTGACTCACTCCCTTGCTTACAAGACAAACAGATGATAACAAGTAAGATCAATACAATTTGTGGCCAGTTCTGATTTTTCATAACATTGATCTATTCTTAAGGATACGACTCTGTGGGTATCAAACCATATCAAAAACAAGAAGTTAAGATAGCTTAACAATTGGATATCTACATGCCTTTATCACAAACTAGTGCACCCACTGTTGGTCAAAAAAGCAAAATGTATGCATTATTTATGATAGAATCATGATATGATCTCGACTTAATTGTCATCCTAGGTGCGATTGCTTGTTCCTTTTGCTCTTTTTCTCTTACTTATAAGACCCCCAATGATCGGCCGACTTTTTGAAACGCCGCAACCGCCCGATCGAGATGTGACAACGTATGTGCCGCAGACAATTGAACTCTGATGCGTGCCTCTCCTTTAGGTACAACGGGAAAATAAAATCCGATAACATAAACCCCTTCTTCTAACAATGCCGCAGCAAAATCCTGAGACAATCGAGCATCATACAGCATAATCGGAACGATAGCCGACTCAGTTGGTTTGATATCAAAACCCACAGACTTCATCCGATCATAAAAGTAAGCAGTATTGCGGTGTAGTTGATCTTGAAGTTCGTTGGTTTCACTCATCATCTCTACCATTCTAATACCGGCACTCACGATCATGGGAGGCAGAGAATTAGAAAACAGATATGGGCGGGATCGCTGTCTCAACATATCTATAATTTCTTTTTTGCCAGTTGTAAAGCCCCCGATAGCTCCACCAAATGCCTTGCCCAAAGTGCCAGTGATGATCTCGACTCTTCCTCTCAGATCAAACAATTCGGTGACACCTCTACCCGTCTTGCCCACTACACCCGCCGAGTGACACTCGTCAATCATCACGATGGCGTCATATCGATCTGCCAATGCCACAATCTTATCCATGGGAGCGACATTGCCATCCATTGAGAATACGGCATCTGTAACTATGATCCGGAATCTTTGGGCTTGAGCTTCTATCAATTTCTCCTCGAGATCTTGCATATCGGCATTCTTATAGCGGTATCGCTTGGCCTTGCACAATCTGACACCGTCTATGATTGAGGCGTGATTGAGAGCATCTGAAATGATGGCATCCTCCGCTGTCAGCAAGGGTTCAAATACCCCTCCATTGGCGTCAAAACATGCAGCGTACAATATCGTATCTTCGGTTCCAAAGAAAGCAGCAATCTTCTTTTCCAATAGCATGTGAAGATCTTGTGTTCCACAGATAAATCTCACTGATGACATACCAAATCCATGATGCTTCATTCCTTCATACGCCGCTTTGATCAATTGGGGGTGATTGGAAAGACCCAGATAGTTATTGGCACAAAAATTGAGCGCTCTTCGACCATCTTCCAATGTTATCTCCGCATCCTGAGGTGAAGTGATGATGCGCTCATTCTTGTATAGACCGGCTTTCTCTATCTCGGCCAGAGACTTCTGTAGATGTTGCTGTAGTGACTTGTACATTTAATTATTTATTTTTTTAAAAAGATATCATTTTTGAACAATCATGGATGTGTTGAATGGTAAGCGTCGGGATTCAAATGTAAAAAATGACTCCACAACATTTTGTAAACGACTACATTATTGTTGTTACTATTCAGGTAGGCGTCATTTTGGCTAAAAAAACACTTTTTTCGTCATATTTCCGCTATTTTTTTCGCCGTAGCGCTGCTATGCCTCAAAAAATAAGCGTCATCTGAAGAAAAAATTGCCATTTTTTTTATCTCAAAAGCACCCTCCTGAATAGTAACTTATTGTTTGAGTTGCTTCTTGATTTGCCGGAGCATGATCTTAGTCATTTCTTCGAGTTTGCACTTGGGGTCATACCCCCAGTCCCTCCGTGATAGTTGATCATCAATACTATCCGGCCAAGATGCTGCGATGGCTTGTCTAAAATCCGGATTGTAGTCGATTCTAAATGAGGGAATATGCTTTTTTATGTTGTTGTAAAAATCCTCCGGTGTATGACTGTATCCTCCGATATTATAACTGCTATGGATAGACAATTGATGCTCGGGTGTTTCCATTAACTTGAGTGTTGCATCTATGGCATCACTCATAAATAGAAAGGGCATTGCCGTATCTTTTTTTATAAAACATTCATAATACTCTTCCTGAAGGGCTTCAAAATAAATCTCTACAGCATAGTCTGTAGTGCCGCCTCCGGCTTCGGTTTTATAACTGATGAGTCCGGGGTACCGGACAGACCTTACATCAATTCCGTACTTGTGATGATAGTATTCGCACCAACGCTCACCGGCCAATTTTGCGATACCATATACCGTAGTGGGCTCCATAACGGAGAGCTGTGGTGTGTTTTTCTTTTGTGTGGTGGGGCCAAACACAGCTATAGAACTGGGCCAAAATACCTTCTTGATGTGATCTACCATACGGGCGATTTCCAGTATATTGAGTAAGCTATCCATGTTGATATTCCATGCCTGAATAGGTAACTTCTCAGCATTTCCCGAAAGGACGGCTGCGAGATGATAGATCTGAGTGATCTTGTGACGGATGATAAAATGTATCAACATCTTGTCATTCATCACATCAAGTATCTGAAACGGCCCTCCTTGGACGATGTCGTCGCCCGCCATCTTTATATCTGTGGCAAATACTTGAGCAGCTCCATATTGCTTTCTCAATGCAATTGTTAATTCCGAACCAATCTGTCCTGCTGCACCTATGATTAATATTTTATCCTTCCTCATCTATTGCTATGGTCGGTTTAGTTAATTGGTGATTCAACTCGGTACGCTAAAACCTTATTAGGGCATAACCATTCATCTGATACATCGTAAGAACGGTCATCGCGGAGAGAGCAAACTGAACTTGAGGCACTATTTCGTCTCTATGTATTCCTGCATAACTTGCTGATTGGCCACATATAAACATATCGACCCCTTTCTTTTCCAGTGCAGAGATAAACTTGAGGTTTGGGTTTTCGACCCCATACCTTTTGCGATAAGCGGCATGCGTAAGAACATCTTTGGAAGAAGATCCATGAACGACAAATGCCAAATGTATGTTGCGCTCCATGACTCCATTGCGAACGTGCATATTATAATATCTGTGCAAACTGGTTATCAGAGGGTTGATTTGTTCAGGATCCTCCTGCAATCGTTCGATGTCAAAAATCGCGTACAACACTTGATTGCTGTCTGGCTTAAAATCTACATCCTCCAAATCATAGACCGAACCCATGTGCTCAAAGACAGGTCCCTCTACGGAACGCGGCAATTCCTGGGCATGAATCGATGTGCTATATATCAAGCTCATCAAATATATTATGTAAAATGAGTTGTCCTGTATAGGTATCATCGCAATGGTTTTGTCCATGAAAAATGCCACATGATGGCATGCCTTCAGTTAGAGTACAAACCTACAATTCCTAAATCAATTTCCACCCCTCGCGGTACGATCTATTGACAAATCGGTTGGCCTCGTCAAAATTGGTGACATTCATTGCCGCTCCATCCCAGATGAGTTTTTTTCGGCCTATAAATCGCCGTCTCCCATCCATCTCTGTAGCCAAATTATAACTCCTAATGGCGAGATTGCCGATCAAAACGGTCTCTGTCAATGGGCCACTGTAGTCAAAAGAGGAGGTCAAGGCACGATGTTTCTTAGATCCAAATCCCGCCTTGCAAGCTTCTGTCCAAGCTACTTGATGTCCGCTTTCTGGAAGTGATACATATGGGTTGTCCACTTCAAAATCCTCGGGCATTCCTATCTTATCTCCATTGTTTGAGTATAACAAAGGTCGTCTTCCATAAGTACCACAGGTCATAATGCCTTTTTCGCCTATCATAATCACGCCATTGCCGCTACCCGGTTCACCTAGGAAATCTTCTGACGGAATGAGATCCGGATGAAACGGTCTAATTCCTCCATCCGTCCAATTTAAGGTGACTGGCAATGCATTCTTATGAGTTGCCTCAAATTTCACTTGAACATTGGATGAAGGCGGACATCCCTCCGGAATATACTCCGGAGACCAATCCTTTATAAACACTTGTCCGACACTACATTCTACTTGAGTGGGATGCCCTAATCCCAATACTCTAAATGGGGAGTCTATAAGATGACATCCCATGTCTCCCAATGCTCCTGTTCCGAAGTTCCACCAACCTCGCCATTTGAACGGATGGTATAGGGGATGATAATCAACGGGTCGAGCAGGGCCTATAAAAAGATCCCAGTCTTCGGGAGTCATCTTCTCCGGCAATGGCATTTTTTCCGTCGGTACAGGTATTCCTTGAGGCCATACAGGTCTATTAGTCCAGACATGAACGGTATGTACATTGCCAATCAATCCGCGATCAAACCAATCCACCAATTGCATCTGAGCAGGATGGGATGCTCCTTGATTGCCCATCTGAGATACTACTTTATGTCGTCGCGCACCAAGTTTTAATTGCCGCGCTTCATAGATATTGTGCGTCAATGGCTTCTGCACATAGACATGCATACCGTGCTCCATCGCCATCATGGCAGCTACACCATGAATGTGGTCGGGCGTAGAGATCGTTACGGCATCAATGTCATCCTTCATCTCCTCTATCATACGTCGGAAATCATTGTAGAAGACAGCATCGGGAAAGCGTTCTGATGACTGTTGACATTGATTTCGATCGACATCGCAGAGGGCGACAACTCGGTTTTTTCCGTTATTCCAGGCATTATAGATATCAGACTTACCCTTGCCACCTGCACCGATAGCCGCAATATTCAATTGATCACTCGGGCGGACATGCCCTTTGGCTATTACACAACTCGGGACAATGAAAAACGAACCGATCGCCAGTGAACTATCCTTGATAAATTTTCTCCTTGAATCACCATTGACTTTATGAGACAACGCATTTGTTGTTTTCCTTTTCATGACAATATAGTTTGACTGTAATGTAAGAAATGTTGGTAAAATATCCTGATTCCCGAACACTGTATCGCTAACTTGCGTAAATAGGTCCATATAACCATATACTTTTGGCCATAGAAAATAACTTTTGTATAATTTGTAAATGATCATATGCACTATGAGGATATCCAAAAAAGAACTTCTTGGAGATCTAAAAGAACGTACCACCCTTATCCAAAAAGAAGCCACAACTCTAAAAAACCTCCCCTCTTCCATCCTGCATTGGAATCCTCGGAGAGATGCATGGAACATTGTTCAGTGTATAGAGCATCTCAATAGGTATGGATATTTTTATATTCCCGAGCTAGAGTCAAAAATTCAATCCGCCAAGCAAGCCGGCAATCACATATTTAGAAGTGGCCTGTTGGGCAATTACTTTGCCAAAAGTATGCTGCCAAAAGAAAATCTTTACAAAATGAGCACTTTCAAAAACATGAATCCAATCAACAGCCCTATTCAATCGGAGGTTATCGATACTTTTATTAACCAACAGAATCAGATCCTCGACATCCTATCCTCCGCAGAGCAAATCGACCTAAACACAACCAAAACAACCATCTCAATCTCCAAATGGATCAACCTAAAGATTGGAGATACCTTGAGAATCCTCATCTATCACAATCAGCGACACATGGTTCAGATCAAAAATATCCGTGCAAGTTATCCCCAATAGATCCTCCTTTTAGAAGTACATTTGTATCATGTCAGTTATACGGAAAAACATCCCGGGCATTCTGTCCAAAATGGGAATTTTAGCACTCAACAAGATGCAAGAAGATGCCTATGACACGATCCTCGACAATCGAGAAACTATCATTCGCTCTCCTACAGGAACAGGCAAAACATTGGCCTACGTACTACCCATCCTCGGAGAGATAGATGACACGAGTTCGGATGTCCAAGTTCTGATACTGGTTCCATCGAGAGAATTGGCCATTCAGACAGAACAGGTGATTAGAGACATGGGTACTGGCTACAAAATCAATGCTGTGTATGGAGGTCGCCCCATATCCCAAGACAAAAGGTTGTTGTCCCATGCCCCATCTATCCTCATCGGTACACCAGGCCGGATTGCAGACCATATGAGGCGCAACACTTTTGTAAAAAACCATATCAAAGTACTGGTACTCGATGAATTTGATAAATCTCTGGAAGTGGGATTTGAGGAAGATATGACCGAGATCATCGGCGATTTGACTGCTTTGGAAAAGAAAATCCTCACTTCGGCAACCGACCTTGTTGACCTACCTCAATTTGTCGGAATCAAGAATCCAGTCTATGTTGACAACAAGGAATTTCGATCCAATACACTAACCCTTAGAAGCATCACTTCTCCATCTAAAGACAAATTGTCCACGCTGGTGGATGCCTTGTTATTTATCGGAGATGAACCTGGCATAGTATTCTGCAACTATCGAGAAAGCATCAATAGGGTCAGCGGACATCTGCTCCGTAACAATATACCCCATGGATGTTTTTATGGCGGTATGGATCAGATCGAACGCGAACGTGCACTGATCAAATTCAGAAATAGTACTCACAGACTGATCGTTGCTACAGATCTCGCATCCCGTGGGTTAGATATACCAGAGATTAAATTCATCATCCATTATCATTTGCCCCTTAAAGCACAAGAGTTTACACATCGCAATGGACGAACGGCACGTATGAACAAAGATGGCATCGCGTATATTCTAAAATGGAAAGAAGAATCACTACCGGAGTTTATTCCACAATTGGAGGAAGCCATGTTGACTCAAAAACACAAACTAATAGACCCACCTTGGACGACACTCTTTCTCTCCGGAGGACGGAAGGATAAAATATCCAAAGGCGATATCGCGGGATTTCTCATCAAGCAAGGCAAACTCAAAAGAGAAGATGTTGGCGTCATAGAACTAAAACAGAATTGTGCCTTTGTTGCAGTAAAGAAAAAATCCGCTTCGAATATCATAAAACGCTTAAATAACACACATTTGAAAAAGAGAAAAATACGTATTACAAAAGCCTAAAATCAAAATCAATCAATCTTCCTATAATCATGAGACCAAAGTAACAATGAAAATCTTTATCCTCTTGCTTCTTTTACTTCTTGGATTGTCCTCCTGCCGGCGTGCTGCAACCCCCAAACAATCACATGATAGATATGCCCACATCGCTGACCATAAAATACGCAACATACTCATAGCATCAATTGGTGATGCCGGTGGATTGGATCAATGGAATTCCATACAAGATCTTCAATACACCAAAAACTTCTCTTTATACAACAGCGATGGCAGTATCGAAAAAAGCGTACAACAGACACATGATTATATTTATTTTCCACTTGAGTTAAAGATCACATCTATAGAAAACCAAGATACAATTGTAACTCAATTGAAGCTGGGCAAATATAGCCGTACGAAAAATGGAAAATTAGCAGATACTTCGCAAACAGATCTTGCCAAGTCTATCAATACCTCCACCTATGTCATCGGTATGCCTTACAAGCTACTGGATGAAGGTGCGCGACTCACTTATCTCGGCAGAAAAGTCCTTGACAGTGGATCGGCAGTAGATATCATTCAAGCCTCCTATAACCCAAGTAATTATAAGAACCATTCAAGCGATCATACTTGGAGATACTACTTTGATACTGACAATGCAAGAATTGTTGCGTGCTGGGTAGATGCCGGTGATCACTATAGTCTTGTAGAGAATATTTCATTCAAAAAAGTCAATGGATTTTTACTTTTCGATGAGCGCAAAAGCTATAGAATCGATAGCTCAGGCAATAAACTCTACTTGCGAGCTGATTATAAATATGGAAATTATAAAATCAACAACAAGAGTCGTGCTTCAATGGAAATGCCGTTTTCCGCCTCTTGGCTTATCGGCTCATGGATAAGAGAAAATGACCAGGAAGGAAGGCAAACATATGAGTATTGGGCACAAGCGGCCGACAATACTTACGCTGGACTGGGATATACCATAGAGCAATCAGACACAATATTCAAGGAAATCCTTGCTATTAAACCCATCAATGACAAATGGCATCTGATAGTAGCGGGCGTCAACCAAGACTCTACCTACTTCCCTATTGCTCTTAATACTTCTCATAGCTTCACGGCGATCAACCCCGACAACCCATTTCCCAAGGATATCACGTACTATCAAGATGGAGCATCACTAAAGGTCAACATCTCAGATGACAGGGACACCATCCCGTTTGTGTTTAGGCGGATACCGTAAACAGTTCAAGGATATGCACATCTATATAAAGAACAAGTCCCCTATATCTTTGACCGATATTATGGGTAAAAAACTGTAACAGTATGACCTTGAAAACAAAGCGAAATATATTTGCCACCCCTAAAAGCTTACTATTTTGAAAGAAGCGCGTACTACGAGCCTCGCCTAAGTAAAGAATAACAGCTCTGTACATCAAAAGCACCCAACCTGTATTGCAACATACGGACATCAAATAGGTCAAGTTGTGCAACGCACGACTCAGCGGCGACAGAATGTCAATATAGCGGTATTATACACCACTATTGACAGGCTTACCAACATAAATCCCTTGCATCTACTAAATTCGGGATATTTCTACACAATAAAATGAACTTGACATTGGTGAATATTGGCACGCTGAAAGTGTAGATAGACAAGAAAGCGGGCGTATTGGTTCTAAAATATCCACTAGCCTCATGGATGAACCGGCGATTAGTACAAGATGTGGACGGAGATTTGATTTGACTGCTCTCCGGAGGGAAACCA
>JAJRXG010000271.1 GCA_024276375.1 Bacteroidota bacterium
AGTTAGAACGCAGGAATTTGCGAAGGGATCCAACATGATCCAATTGCGAAAAGCTGAGTTGAATGCTACAGGCGTTATGTACTATCAGCTTGAGAGCGGTGAATTCACTGCTACTAAGAAGATGATACTTATCGATTAATATGAGATCAATTATCCCGGCAATCTTAGATTGTCGGGATTTTTAGAGTAAAATCGGTTTTTGGGATGGCCTCTTTTCACTTCTCGTGAAAGGGGGCTTTTTCCTTTTTATGAAGTTTTGAGGATTATTTTGTACCTTATTTTCATATCAGAATACCTCCACTGCTGAGGCTCTAATTGGGTTCAAAATATGAAGTCCTATTCGCTCAAGACGAAACATTGGCGATGAATGGTACGTTTGATTAATATCCATTATATACATATAGTAAGTGTGAAATACGATCGGCTATTAATATTGATTTTGTTGCTTGTGATTTGGCAATCGAGTTTTGCAACGCATAACCGTGCCGGGGAAATCACTTATGAACAAATCGGGGATGTGACTATTAGAGCTACCATTACTACATATACACGAACAAGCAGTATTTCAGCTGATCGGGATAGTTTGGTAATGTTTTGGGGTGATGGAACCAGCAGCAATGTTAAACGTATTAACGGGAATGGGACTGAACTAGAGAATGACATTAAGCTCAATATATATGTATCAGAGCATACCTATCCCACACGAGGCACTTATACCATGTATGTGGTTGATCCCAACAGAATCGCCAATATTTTGAATATAGACTTCCCCAATTCTGTGAATATTCAGTTTTACTTGGAGACAACCTTTACTTTGTTGGATCCCAGATTTCAGGGATTGAACAATTCTGTCATTCTCCTGCAGCCACCCATTGATTATGCATGTCCTAACCAGCCATTCACCTATAATCCTAATGCTTATGACAAAGATGGAGATAGTATTGCTTATGAATTGGTAGTACCGTTTCAAGCCGAAGGTGTTGAAGTTCCTAATTATCAATTGCCGGATCAAGTGAGCCCGGGTAGTGATAATAAGGTGAGTCTGAATCAAGTGACGGGCGATTTCTTATGGGAAACACCAAAGGTTCAGGGAGAATTTAATATTACATATCGCATTAAAGAGTATCGTGATGGCGTTTTGATTAACTCTCTGATTCGAGATATGCAGATATTAGTGCGATCATGTCCTCAGGGCAACAATGCTCCGACCATCAATGTAGTTGACGAAATATGTGTCTTGGCAGGTGAAGTAGTACGTATTCCGGTATCTTCTTTTGATATTGATTCTAATGAGGTATTGACATTAACTGTATTAGGCGGACCGTTTTTATTGATCAATAGTCCAGCAATGTTCACTGTCGATCCAGTAAGTGTGAATTCTCAAATATCTGGAATGATAGAGTGGGCAACTAGCTGTGATCATATATCCGAGGAGTACTATCAGATTGTAATCAAATCTACGGATGTGATCACTAAACCGCGATCCGG
The DNA here is from genome assembly GCA_024276375.1 of Bacteroidota bacterium. GTDB lineage: Bacteria > Bacteroidota > Bacteroidia > Chitinophagales > Saprospiraceae > JAJRXG01. The sequence goes on from JAJRXG010000271.1 coordinate 1,489, forward strand.
GCTCGCAGCTTTGCGAACGATTCGGATAAAAATCATAGGTCCTGCTCCTGCAATAAGGGAAGTAGTGCGCGAAAATAATGAAGTAGAGCTAAAATGGGACAAACCTTATAGTTGTGAAGATACGGAACAATTTCAGGGTTTTTCGGTATGGAGAAAAGAAGGATCTGATGATTTTGAAGTTGATAGTTGTATAGGGGGCTTGGAGAATAGTTCATATGCGAAGATTATTTTTTTGACTGCCGATATGGATTTGGATTATTACTTTGCTCTTGATAGTGATTTAGATCGAGGTAAGATATATTGTTATAGGGTAGTTGCAGAGTTTGGGCGAAGGACTCCATCGGGTGGATTGTTCAATCGCTCTGCGAGTTTACCTTCACAGCCTGTCTGTTTACGGAGTACAGGAGATGAACCTCTGATGCTAAAGGTTAGTATTGTTGCAACTGATGTTCGTGATGGAATGATTGATGTTGAGTGGTCACTTCCTGATTTTTCATTAATTGATACAACAGAGTTGATTGGCCCGTATGAGATACAGCTTTACCAATCCAATGATCTATCTGGCAATGCTTTTGAAAGCCAACCACTGATACGGTTTATGTCTTCAACCTATGGGGATTTGATTGATACAATGTTTTCAATTGCTAATCTAAATACCAAAGATGGGCCATACAGTTTTCGTACGGATTTTGTATCAGGAAATGTTTCTTTTGCTTCGCAGTCGGCATCCTCCATTTTTTTGTCAGGGATTGGATTGGATGAGGGCGCCGAGTTGAATTGGATAATAGATGTACCTTGGAGTAATTATAATTATATTGTTTATGATGTGACAGAAAGTGGATCCTTGAGAAGAATTGATTCTACTCAAGCGACGTCATTTACTGTTGAGAATCTGGTCAATGGCGAGGACCGATGTTTTGTTATTGAAGGGTTAGGGCGGTATGGTTTAAGTGGGATCCAAGAGCCATTGAGAAATTTTAGCAATGAGCTATGTGTTGTTCCAATGGATTTAGCTGCGCCATGTCAACCTGTGTTTGTGGTTGAAACGGTATGTCAAGATCCCAATTTGATAGTAGAAGGATTGTTGACTAATTATGTGTCATGGGCACCATGTTTAGAAGATGATTTGGAAGGATATCGGATCTACTATACGGCATTGGGCGAAGAAGAGCAAATGCTTATAGCAGAATTGAGTGTGGGAGATTTGTATTATGAACATGAGCTCGCAGGCAATATAGCAGGTTGTTATTCTATGACTTCTATTGATAAGAGTGGCAATGAAAGTGATATCGGTGTTGAAGTTTGCGTAGATAATTGTCCGTCATATATATTACCCAATGCTTTTACACCCAATAGTGACCAGTCCAATGATGTGTTTAGACCTATTGTAAACATCTTTATAGACCGTGTTGAGTTTGAAGTTTACAATCGCTGGGGTCAGAAAGTATGGAGTACCAATGATCCACAGATCAATTGGGATGGGAGCAATTTTAGCAATAGGCAATTGGCTGAGGGTGTTTACTTTTATATATGCAGAGTATTTGAGAGTCGTGTGTCCGGTGTGATTGAAAGTGAAGACGTATTGAAGGGCAGCATCCAACTAATGAGATAATATTTAACAGGAGATTATTATGTTTACCGGGATTGTGGAGGATATGGGAGAGGTACTTCGTCTAAAGAAGGAGGGCGGTAATCTTCATTTGACCATTCAATCCTCTATTAGCAGTGAGATGAGTGTTGATCAAAGTGTCTCTCACAACGGTGTTTGTTTGACTGTGGTTGATCAGATTGGGGGTAAGCATATTGTGACGGCTGTAGAAGAAACACTACGATTGACCAATATAGGAGCCCTCAATGTAGGTGATAGGGTCAATTTGGAGAGAAGTGTGAAGTTGAATGACCGATTGGATGGACATATTGTACAAGGGCATGTAGATACTACAGGTAAATGTTGTAGAATAAAGGAGGAAGCTGGCAGTTGGGTGTTTACCATTGATTTTGATAAGCAATATGCACCTTTGGTTATTTCTAAAGGATCCATCTGCGTGAATGGTGTGAGTCTAACTGTAATTCATCCCGGATTGGATCAATTTTCGGTAGCTATTATTCCCTATACATACCATGCTACGATCTTTCATCGCATTCGATTAGGTGATCTACTGAATTTGGAATTTGATGTTATTGGTAAATACTTAAATCGACGTATGCAGTTGGGTCAAATAGTATGAAGTCTTTTAAAAGGATATTGGTAAGAGATATAGGTAGTAGTTATCATGTTTAAGGCAATCTTGATTGCGTCTTCTTCTTTTAGGACTTCTACACACGGGTTATATTTTGACTCCAAAAGTAAAGGTCATAACGCCTATATCATTGTTGATATTAACGACTGGTTCAAAGTCTGGATTGGATAATCTATATGGTCTATATTGCTGTGATGAACCTAGAACAGTATAAGCCACATCGAGGTAGAATTTGTTGCCTCTATAACCCAATCCGGCGCTATAGCTGATTTTAGGGCTGTTTATAGGGGCGGAGATGTATGGGCTGTTTTGCAGGTTCACCCCTGCTCTTACTCTGTAATATTTATATGCTACTTCGGTTCCGACCTTAACATTAATGGCTTGGGTTGCTTGTTGAGAGACGCTAGCACTTAAATCGTCAAAGTACGCGTTGTCTCCAGGGGCGGCATTTTCAGAGGCAGAAAAACTCCCGGAGGAGTAATCTACATACTCAACATCGGTACTGATAAATCCACGAAGATCGTTGAACTTATACATGTAGCTCAGACCCATTATTGCTCTCCACGGTGTGGTTATCTGATAGTCAAAAGGGATTGGAGTGCCACTCGTCCCGGTTAGATTGCTGGTCTGATTGTCAAAGATGATGTTATAGGTCAAGTCAGTACGATAGTTGTCGGTTATGGCATAAATGGATGGCGTGTGTAACGCTAGCCCAAAGCGAAGTTTCGGAGTGAATTTATATATGAGTCCACCTTTGAGATTTACACCCGCACCAGAAATGTCCAAACTTTGATCGAATATCATATAATTGAAGAATAGGACATTGTCTGCAGTGTCGTCTTCTCGGTAACTCTTAGTTTCTTTAAAATTGACAATAGGGATGCCCAAAGTGAGTCCCCAAGAGATTTTGTTCTTGCGATTGGATGCTACTGTGATGAAGAGTTCGTTGAGAGATCCCGACCTTTCAATGATTTCACTTCGATTGATCTCTTCATCAAAGGATACAAAATCTCCGCTTCTGTATAATCCTTCTGTATCGCTTTCGAGAATAGCTTCTGCATCAAAAGCCGGACCTGCTTCAAAAGGGTCAAGTTCATCAGTTCGGAGGCCATTGGCTTGTTCGAGAAAGCGTTCAACTCTTGTACCGGCACTTGATCCGCTATATGAGATCCTATTTCGAAAAGAAGCCAACTGATTTATCCCAATAGCAATATTCATCGTTTTGATGTCAAAGTTCATGGGATTGGATGTGAACACGCCTGCTACAGTTCCTAAGCCCAGACCATTATCTGAATCATTAACCCGTACACCTTCGATTGATGCCTGACTTTTATTATTGAAGTAATTTGCTCCAATGATGATTTCGGATTTCCTAAATTCTGCGATACCGGCGGGATTGATATTGGCGATAGAGATATCTGCTCCAAGGGAGCCAAATGCACCGGCAACTCCGGCAGAACGGGCAGACGAAATATTCTGATACTGCGAAAAACGTAATAGATCGTTTACAGTTTGCCCTTTGATTGAAAAGGAAACATGGAGTAGAACAAGAAGAAATATGAATAATCGAAACATTCAGATCATTTTTTAGACTTAAACAATCAATATCCAACAACAAAAGTCATACAATAGTGTAGGTAAGAATATTGTGGGCACAGTCAAAGTAGTAAAAAAAATAGGTGATTGCAATGCGATCACCTATTTTTTTTAATCATATTTTAATCATTAAGATCTCGCCCCTCTTCTGGAAGACGACCTTGAGCTTCCTCGTGAGGATGAAGATCTTGATGGACTGGAAGAAGTTCTTATAGAACTACTTCTGCTTCCGCTTCTCGATCTGTTTATACTTCTACCTGATTTGCGTGAAGAAGGTTTATAAGTTCTTCGCGATGAACCCGTTGAAGCTTTGGACGTCCTACTGCTTGATCTTGAACTTCTTGCTTTAGACCGGCTGGACTTAGCTGATGAAACTCTTGAGGCATTGCGAGCCGAAGTTCGCGATCTGTTGTCTGTACTACTTACTCTTCTTGTTCCTCTGACTCCGGAAGAACCTACCCTGCTTGTCGTACGAGCTGATGAAACTCTTGAAGCAGCTCGATTATTGCTAATATTTGTACTACCGACTCTGGATGCCGGATTATAAGGCGGGCAATACACTGCTGAATTGATACCATAACCACCGAATCCTCTACCATAACCACCGAATCCTCGGTTAAAACCTCCCAACCCTCGGTTGAAACCGTATCCAAATCTATTGAATGGGTCATTATATCTACTATAAATTCCTCTGGCTCCCCAAGAGTTGCCAAGATAAATATTGAGACCTGTACCCAAGTTGGAGTACAACCATGGACTACCATACAGACTACCATAGGAATATGGGCTGTAAGGATTAAATCCACCTGTATATCCTAGGTAAAAGGATGAATATCTGAATCTATTGAGTCTATTGGTATATGAAAAAGCATCTATATTATAATCATTTTCGCGATAAGCGAGATATTCATCATAATCATCGCTATCATATGCATTTTCTTCTATAGTAGCATTGTCATAATCTTCGTATGTGAGATCGTTGTCATTAAGTACAGTGTAAGTATCACCAGCATCATCAAAGTATAAGTCGTCAAACTGGGCCGTTAGATGAGCACTTATCATGACGGCGATGAGTAGATAAATGGAGGACAAAAATAAATTTTTCATAGTTATAGATTTTAATTCATTAAGTATGCTTTAATTACCACACCCTAAATGTAAGTCATAAAGATAAACGTTTCAGTTAATAATTGTTTAAATGCTTAATTAACACATGTTAAAACTTATTAAAGTCGCGTTGTGCTGCACTTTAGCATACATTATTAATACGAAAAAATCACGTAATAGGTTCATGTTTTGAGTAAAGCAAGGCCTTTTTAACAAGGAATTAAGAGAAAGAAGGGTGAATACTTTGTTTTCAAGGGATTATATTGGCCAAGTAGTACAAGGAATAGATTATTTAGAGCTGTAAGTCGAAGCGGGGGACGCCATTTATTTTACTTTTGCCACTTATTTATGAGATTATGGCAAAGGAAATAACTGCTCGGGCGGAAGATTATTCGAAATGGTATCTGGATATAGTAAAAAAAGCCGGGTTGGCGGACAACTCAGCCGTACGAGGATGTATGGTCATCAAACCCAATGGATATGCCATCTGGGAGAAGATGCGGGATCAATTGGATAGAATGTTTAAGGAAACGGGTCATGTCAATGCTTACTTTCCATTATTTATCCCCAAAAGCTTTCTGAGTAAGGAGGCGGATCACGTCGAGGGTTTTGCAAAGGAATGTGCTGTGGTGACCCATCATCGATTGATGAACAATCCCAATGGAAGTGGGGTGGTTGTGGATCCCGGGGCAAAGTTGGAAGAGGAGTTGATCGTTCGGCCTACCTCGGAAACTATAATATGGAACACATACAGGGATTGGATTAAATCATATCGAGATTTACCTTTGCTGATTAATCAGTGGGCCAATGTCGTGAGGTGGGAATTGAGGACACGACCTTTTCTACGGACAACCGAGTTTCTATGGCAAGAGGGTCATACTGCACATGCGACCAAGAAGGAGGCAGAGGAGGAAGCCCATTTGATACATGAGATTTATGCTCGATTTGCCGAAGATTATATGGCAATGCCGGTGATCAAGGGAGCAAAAACGGCCAATGAGCGATTTGCCGGTGCAGAGCAGACCTATACGATAGAGGCATTGATGCAAGATGGCAAAGCCTTGCAAGCCGGAACTTCACATTTTTTAGGTCAGAATTTTGCTAAGGCATTTGATGTAAAGTTTGCCAGTGATAATAATATAGAAGATTATGTATGGGCTACGTCTTGGGGAGTAAGTACGCGGTTGGTCGGAGGACTTATCATGACCCACTCGGACGATGCCGGACTGGTGTTACCACCTCGCCTAGCTCCAATGCAAGTAGTGATTGTTCCAATTCCAAAGCCAACTCCGAGTATTTTGGAGGTGGCGCAACGCATCGAATCTCAGATTAAGGCCTTGGGGATTTCGGTGAAGATCGACATGGATGAAAAGAAGCGTCCTGGATTCAAATTTGCTCAATACGAGATGGAAGGTGTCCCCATACGACTGGGTATTGGGCAAAGGGATATAGATAAAGGTGTGATAGAGGTGGCACGAAGAGATGAAAGGACTAAATCATTTGTCTCTATCGAAGGTGTTGACAGGTATGTCAAACAATTGTTGGACGATATTCAAGTCAATCTTTTGTATAGAGCGATGCACTTTCGGGATGATAGAACTTCTTTTGTGGATACCTTCGATGAATTTGAAAAAGTACTGGAGGGAAAGGGAGGATTTATATATGCACATTGGGATGGCACTTCTGAATCAGAATTAAAAATTAAGGAAAAAACAAAGGCTACAATTCGTTGTATTCCTTGTGACAACCCATCAGAAAGCGGCAAAGACCTTATATCGGGAAAGCCCTCAAATCAGCGAGTCCTTTTTGCAAAGGCATATTAGTATTGTTATTTCCGGTAGTAAAACCAAGGGTTAGCCCTTAGTTGTTCTTAAAAAAGAGGGCTATATCAATGGTTTATATACATGTATAGTAGGCTTAAGTTTGATGTGATCCATTTTATGTATTTATTATCATTATATATGAATTTAACATATAGATGTTTTTTATATTTGTCGATGAGAGAATGCTGACCTAGAGGAATTTATTGAAACATCGCATTGATGTAAGTCAATGTAATTTAAGACTTAATACATGAAATCGAGATATAATGTGTCTTGGCTGCTTGGAACAATGTCCATGCTTAGTTTGATTTTTTTTACTTCATCTGATTTGACGGGTCAGACGGCGACTGGAGCGTGTACAGGAATAAGTGGTGAGAACAACTTTAAGATTGTAATCACTGGAATGACAGGGACAGTCAATAATGTATATATCGATAGTATTATACAGCCAGATTCATTAATAAGTGCGGGTACGTTTACGAGCAATGATATTGCATTTGTGGATGGAACGGCCTCGTACGATGTCCGATTGATATCCATAACGGGTGCTACATCGGACACCATGGACTATGTTGTACATGAAGTATTGTGTACGGATATCAATGATGATGGCATCTATGATTTTAATGCGGCCGGTTGTGATTATACATTACCGATAGGGTCGGGAGGTGCGATTGTGTCAACCGTTGCTCCATACAATAGTGACAATGTTTATTTATATGTGCTCACTGATAGTAGTGGAGCTTATACATCTGCACCTACTACTAATTATACGGGATATTTTACGGGTTTGGACGATGGAGAATATCGTGTAAGTGCGTATCATTTTTTAAGTGAAGCGGATGCAGTTGGATTTGTAACGAGTTTGGGAACATCAGGAGATATTGATTCATTCAGCAGTATGAGTGAACCCGTATGTTATAATTTTTGTGGTGGTGCCAATTATACGGTGGATTGTCAGTGTATCGTAAGCATAGATCAACACCCTGTCAATGATACAATCTGTGAAGCGGGAGATGCTTTCTTCTATGTATCTACTTCAATCACACCTCCTATCCCCAATGGTGGAGTGCTGGAGTATCAATGGCAAGAAAGCACGGACAATGGGACAACCTTTGCTGATCTCAGTGGAGCAACTGATTCTACGTTGACATTAAGCAATGTCGCACTCGCTGATGATGGCAATGCATATCGTGTTCTTGTGACACTTGATGTAGGGGGCACCAATATTTGTCAAGATACTTCAAGTGCCGGTATATTGACGATCGATTCATTGCCGATATTGAGCAATACGCTCGATGCTATAGTGTGCAGTGACGATGTTTCGGGTATTATACTTAGTGTAAGTGCCGGCTCTGTTTCGGCAGCATCATATAATATTGTGATGATTGATAGTGCCGGTCTCGTGCCGAGTGCAGGAGGCCCGAGTACCGGGAGTACAACTGATGTAAATGAGATTGCGGATGATGCATGGACCAATACCACAGGCAGTGATGTCGTGGTCACATATAGTATCGCTCCAACTAGTGGTGCCGGATGTATCGGAGATACAGTAGATGTGATGCTGACGATCATGTCTGCTCCATCTTATGCAGGCCCAAGTGTCACAACCGTATGCAGTGATGATATAGCGGGGATCAATATACCGGCTACGGATGATAATGGGATGACCATGGATAGCTTCATTGTTGCGGCTTCAGTAGGTGGAAATCTTACCGGGACGGCAACGACCGGGAATACCACAGATGTAACATTCATTGCTTCGGATACGTATAACAATATATCTGGAGCAATAGACAGTGTCGTATATACGATAACACCATTCAGTAGTGGCTGTGTAGGTGTTGATTTTGAAGTTATCGTGAGGGTTAAGCCGGAGCCGATTTTTGCTGCTGCTGTCAACGAGACCGTTTGTAGTGATGAGCCGATCGGTATAGATATTCCATTTGTTGATGATGCAGGATTGAACCTTGATAGTGTATCAATAACAGCGGTTGTGGGTACAAGTTTAAGTGGAGTGGCATCAACAGGAGATGGGATAACCAATATTGGTTATATCGCAAATGATACATTTACCAATACCACTACACTTGTAGATTCTGTGATCTACACAGTAACACCATATTCTATGGGTTGTGTTGGATCAACATTTGATATTGTTGCAGTCATTGTACCGGAACCAGTTGGTTCTGATCCGGATACGATAATATGTAGTGATGAGGCTATCTCAATTACTTTATTAGATTTGATCACGAATGGTGTCAGTGTTGACAGTTTCACATGGATAGCTACGGACAATCCGGATGTAACTGGAGAGAGCCTTACGCTCCAGAGCTCGAATACTTTATCGGAAACATTGACCAACATATCCGGATCAGATCAAATCGTCGAATATACTGTGACACCATTGAGTACTACAGGAAGTGGAGGATGTAATGGAGATCCATTTACGGTAAGTATAACGGTGAGATCTGAACCTACAGCTGATAATGAAACTGCCAGTGTATGTAGTGATGAAGCGCTTGATATTGTATTGACAGACAACATCAATAACAGTGTTGCCATACAAGGCTTTATATATACTGTTGGGACAAGTGATGGATCAGTACCTGCGGGATCAGCACGTACCGATACCACGACAAGCAATATTACTGATAGTTATACCAATACTACTGGTTCTGATGTGACTATAACGTACACGGTCACACCGATTTCTGTAGCAGGATGTCCGGGGGATGATTTTACCGTAGTGGTTACCGTTCATCCGGAACCTGTTTTGGACAGTACTTTGAATACTACCGTTTGTAGCCAATCTCCGATTGGTGTAACACTCGGAGTAGAAGTTGGATCGGTAGCTGCTGATTCGTTTAGGATAGTCTCTATCAATGTGGCTTCCGGGTTGACAGCTGATGGGGGCAATGTAAGCACGGGAACCTATGGTTCGAGTGGAGCGATATCAGGTGATATTTATACCAATGTTACGTCGGACAGTTTAGACGTAACCTATGTCATACTTCCGATATCAGCAGAAGGATGTGAAGGAGATCAAGTGTCGGTAGTTGTAACAATTGAACCAGAGCCTGTAGTAGATGCAGGTACGGACGATGTGATCTGTTCTAACGGTACAGTTGATTTGACTGCTACTGGCATTAATCCAAGTATCACCGGGGGTGCAAGTGCTGGTATCTGGAGTACTTCCGGAGATGGTTCGTTTGACAATACGACTTTCGGTACAGGGGTATCATATACGCCTGGCACCAATGACATAGCTGCGGGAACAGTTACTTTGACATTGACATCTACGGATGCGATAGGGACATGTTCTGATGATTCGGATAGTGTATTGATTACAATCAATGATGTGACCTGTAGCCAATTTCCATGGAATGGAAACTAAGTCTATATATGGATAGGGCATTAAAAATGTAGAATTTTCAGATAAGGAAAAGGAGCTTGAATTAGTTTGATCTCCTTTTTCCTTTCTTTTATTTTGTTTGCTGCTATCGATATTTTCTTTATTTATCAATATTTGGATCGGAATAGATGGTGATTGATTGCATCAGTACAGTGGCGGTTTATGAAAGTACTTCTTCAATGAGGGGAATAGACCATTATATCAAATAGCTCAAGGTATCTACAGGAAAAATGGCAACAAGCCACCTCCAATCAACTAAATTTCAAGGCGATCTTTGTTTAAAGAAGCCTAGACCTATTTTCAATAGAATAGCAGCGCTGTTCCAGTAAAATGAGCCTCGACAATCAATAGAGCATTCATTTTGTTGTCCTAAAACATCCGTAGTATGTTGTCGTTTGGAAGATATTTCAATAATATATGTTAAAAATCAATAATATGTAATACCTTGCAGCTTAGATCTGTATGACGTCGACTGCATTTACAGTTCTGTATATTATAAAATAAGGAAACTACGCCTATGAGGACAAGACATGTCCTATCATATCGAATAGGCGTGATGCTTTTTATGTTTCTCGCTTTGAGCGAGGATGCAGGAGCTTCACGACTATATGAGCAACTATCCTATGTTGTTCTACCTTCATGTGTATCTCCCACTACGGGGAAACCAACGGAAGAAGGGACTTTTTACTATCGGTTGAGATTGAGTGCTATGGTTGATTCCGAAGCACATATGGAGATTGTTGTCGATGGTCAGCCCCTTACTCAATTTCATGTAAATGCAGATGAGTTGCCATATACACGTGATGTAGGCCCATTTGCACATAGTGGAGTGGGAGGTTCTTTTCACGAATACATACTCCGATCATTGGATGATGGAACAGCAGACACATTGTATGTAGCGGAAGTAGTCTGTGGCTTTTCGACATCAAATGGCTTGAACAGAGCTGGATATTATTGTCGTGCAGAAGGCGGAGGTGTGATTGCTCAGACCAAGCCTGAGGAAATTCTGAAGCCCAAGTTTCCTGACAAGACTTATGTCTATGTGCTTATAAACGTTTCCACAAATCTTGTAGAAGACAAAAATTTTAGTGGACATTTTCAAGGCATAGTGGATTTAGAGTTGTATGAGATTCATGCCTTTGCGACTACCTTTGAGCAATCTGCCGAGTTTATCAATGGTATAGAGATCGGTTTTCCATTTGATATTTCTGATGTATCATTTTGTTATGCATTGTGTGGTGTATATGAAGTAGAAGTGGATTGTTCCTCATTTGATCTTAGTGTAGAGAAGCGCGTTCAGGGTGGTATTGTTTATGAATTTGGTGATACTGTTGTATTTGATATTGTAATTAACAATGAGGGTAGTATTACGGCTTACAACATAGTTGTGAAAGATGAGATACCCAATGGATTAATTTTCCCATCGGCCATGAATGCCTTGTGGAATGCTGATGGGACGAGTAAGTTGATTGATAGTATTGAAGCGGGTCATAGTATAGTTATCCCAATCACTATGATAGTTGATCAACAGGGTACATTTGTGGAAGTGGTTAATTCAATTGAATTGATCGGAGCAACCGCGAGTGCTGATCAATCTATACCGGCATTTGACGTTGACAGTTCTCCGGGCAATAATCAATTGACAGAGGATGATTCAGATGAGGAAACCATTATTATTCTTGAAAATCTTTGCCAGCAGACATTTTTAATTGATGTGGGTCACGATCCGGTATGTATTGACAAACCTATGGTTTTGTACCCCACAGTATTGAGATCCAATGGGGCATTGAGGTATTATTGGAGATATGGAGGCACATTGATATCACGTGATTCGATATTGGTGATTGAGGGACATACGGCTTCCCAATATGGTCAGTATGATCTGACAGTTGTGGATGCCATGGGCTGCACGGGCACTGTATCTACGGTTGTGGCACCGATAGATAATACGGATTTATTCAGTTGTTTTACTGATGTTTATGTTGGAGTCAATGATGATTGCCAGATTGATTTACGACCAGATATGTTTACCAATCGGATGGTTTCGGCCATCAATGATTATGAGCTCGAGATTAGAGATGCTTCCAATCAACCAGTTGATATCGGTGATTTGTGGCAATACGACGACAATACTGTATTGGAAGTTCGCATAGTCAATCCATGTAACGGACAGACTGTCTGTGGATCCAATCTCCATCTACAGCGTGATGTGTCTCCGGAGCTTGATCTTTATGCTTCGGAATATGCAATGCCATGTGTCGGAACACCGGATTTGGATCCTCAGGGACTCATATCGTATTATAATGATACATATGGAAAATCGATCTTGTCATCATCTGAGTTTCAAGATTCGTTGAATGCTCAATCTTGTATTCAGGAGTGGCAGGTAAGTACGAGCGATTTCTTCTCCGGATCTATTGACATGTGTACGTCAACTCAGGTTTATAGGATATATTATATCATAGATCAGGAGATCCGTCTGCCATTGGATACGGCCATTCTGAGAATTGAGCCTTTAAGATTGGATTATATTGTTGGGATAGAAGATGTGGATAACATCAGTTGTGATGCCGGATATGATCCTCTATCGATAGGGTCAGCGCCGATATATGTCAATGGGATAGATAGTTTTTCTTTGATTAATGCGGTAGAGTTATCGAGTTCATCATTTTGCAATCTCGGAATAACCTATCGAGATGAGTATTTGGGAGGATCTTGTATATATGGTGTCAATAAAATAATGAGAAAGTGGGCTATAACAGATTGGTGTAGCAATGAGATATGGAGGAAGAATCAGTTTTTATATATAGTTGACAAAGATGCCCCTACATGGGAGATGTCGGATAGCATCACCGTGGAAGTAGCGCCATATGCCTGTCATGCAAATCTTCGATTTTCGGACTATGCCGTAGTTGTGGACAACTGTGATAGTGATATCAAGGTTTATGGTCGGATCGACGGAGCGGATTTGAGCGAAGCGATTTTATCGATCGGTGTGCATTCCATCACATTGTATGCAGAGGATCACTGTGGTAATCGAAGTGCGAAGAATGTCATCTTTAGAGTGATCGAATATACACCTCCGGCTGTTGTGCTCAATGCGGAAATTGTAATTGGAGTAACAGAGGATCTTGTCTTGGAGGCTAATTTTATTACTGCCCAGCAGATTGATGCCGGTAGCCATGACTATGAATGTGGTTCTATCCAAATTGATATAGCAAGGGAAGCAGAAGTATCTGTTGTTGCTTCTGCAGGTGGAAGTATCGAGTTGAGTACCAATCTATACAACTGCGAGGGCATTCCGGCGGATTGGGACAGAAATGACAATGGCTATCTGACCATAGACGAGTTATTTAGAAACAAAGTAGTTTTTTGTTGTCAAGATATCGGCAAAACGGTTGAGATTGCGGTTAGAGTCATGGACGAAAGTGGGAATGTTGCATTTGGAACAATGCAGGTGCAAGTGCAAGCCGACCGCGATTACACGCCATGTGATGATGGAGATCCATGTACCATCGACGATAGGTCGTACGGGGATTGTCCATGCCAAGGCACTCCTATGCTAAGAGATGAAGACGGTGATGGGATTATGGATTGCGAGGATGAGCATATCGTTTTTTGTTTGAATGATGTATCGATAGAAGTTGCATTTGAGCATATAGACAGTATAATTATGATAGGCGGTGTTGGTGGTGGTTGTCCTGAGAATGCCGATATGGCTGATATAGGAGGATCTGTGAGGACTCCCAACGGTCAGATGATTTCCGATGTGGAGGTCTTAATCAACAATGATCGATCGGTTTATACAGATGAAGTTGGGGTATATGTATTTCATGAGAATCCCCAATATGAGCGATATGAGCTGCTGCCGGTCAAGGATGATGATCCACTCAATGGTGTTACGGTCAAGGATTTGGTCTTGCTCAAGGAGTATTTGTTGGGTTTGAGATCAATCACAGATCCATATCAGATGATCGCAGCGGATGTCAACGATGATGGGAGTATCACTGCCTTGGATCTCGTAGAGCTTAAGATGCTTTTGATCGGGAATGTTGATCGATACCCATCCAATAATAGCTGGCGTTTTAAACTTGAGAGCTTTGAATGGGACGACATTCGGGATCCTTGGAATTATCAAGAGATCGACGTTATTGATTTTCTCGATAGAGACATGATGTATGAGAATTGGATCGGCATCAAGATTGGTGATTTATCCGGTGATGTTACTTCGTCACAGGAACAGGCGGTGACACGGAGAGACAAAAGTATCCATATAGTAGTCAGAGACCAATCGGTTAAGGCGGGAGATGTGTTGTCTATTGCATTTTCTGTCGAAGATCGATATAAGTTGCGTGCTTTACAATTGGGTGTTCAATTGGAGGGAATCATTGTACGAGGTATCAGATCAGGATCAATGGATATAAAACCGGGCGAAATGGCGATTCGTGATGCTCGATTTGATGGATTTTCGATTGTATGGGATCCGGAGATGCCCATGGAGGTTGGTAAGGAGTTGTGGATCCTTGACATTGAGGTGGTGCAAGGTGGAAGACTGTCCGAAATGATTGCTTTAGACCATAGCAGAACGCCTGCGTATGTGTATTTTGATGATTTGATTGAGGGCGAGATTACATTGAATTTTGTAGAGGACGGTAGTATGCCGGGCGCTCCTTTGGCCAAATCTATCATGTATCAGAATCAACCGAATCCTTTTACGGGCAAAACACTTATTCAATTTGAACTCCCGGAACCAGGTGCAGTAACCTTTAGGTTTTATACGGTAGGTGGCAAAGAGATTTACCATTTGAGTGGTGATTATGGACGAGGAGTCAATGCGATTCATATATCCAATGACTTGTTGAAGGGATACAGTGGTATCATCTATTACCAAATGGTTTATGGTCAAGAGCGACATACAAGAGCCATGATAGCAGGTCAATATTAATGGAGGAGTTATTGTTTTGATGGAGTGCAACTAAAGTGCATGCAATCTATATGGATGGTTTTGCTTGGCAAGTTTCGTGCGGTATAGAGAGCTGCCGATACTGTTCTCACTCTTCGTAATGATTGGGTCAGAGGTATGTCCGTTTTATCAAAAGTGTGCCTATATTGCCGCTTACTGTTAAGTCACCGTGACAAACAATGACACATAAAAAAAGCCGAATTGTCAGACAATCCGGCCTCAAAAAGGACTCTTATATTTATCCTAAAACTTCCTAGTTCTTGCTAAAAAGAACTTTAAATCTCTTTCTACCTTCAAGGATTTGACCTTTGATGGATTCGAGTGTTTCGAAAACGAGATCTTGCTGCGTTTCTGCCAATTTAAGTCCGCCTTTTATTGCTTTTTCTGTAACGGATGTCCACTCTTCAGTTCTTTTGATTGCACCATCAACGATTTCTTCAGAAGTTTCAAGGACGAAATCATTTACTTCCTTGGTAGTTTCCTTAATCGTTTTAATTCCTTTGTCTAGATCTAATTTAAAATTGAATCTATTGTTTTTAGCTTGTTTCTTAGTTGTCATGATATATTGTGTTCATTAATTTTAGTTCAAATGTAATAATGCCGAGTTGCAGATGAGTTGCAACTTTATTTTAGTAGTTTTTGAGCGTCAACAATCCAGCTTTCGGGATTGAGTAAACGATATCGTGCATCTGCTGTTTCGAGGATTTTTTTAAGATCTTCTGTTGAGCTAATGGCGATCATGTTGATTGTTGTGTAACCATTGTTTTGAAGGAGTTTTTCCATTTTTGGGCCTATTCCATTGATGAGTTTGAGGTTATTTACATCAATAGAAGATTTGGCCGTCGCCTTTTTCTTAATAGGTGTTGTTTTTTTATTGGTAACGGTCTTTTTGGGGCTTGTTTTAACTGTTTCGACCGTTTTAATGTTAAACCCGAACAACTTCATGATTCGCCTACTACTGTTTTGATATTGATCGATAAGTGATTCTATTGTATCAAAGGCGAGATCTATATTCTTATTGATCACAGGTGTTGAGTTTTTGAGTGACTTAGCATAGAGATGCTGCCATTTTTGACCTGTCTCAATGGTGCCGTCAATCAGATCTTCAGTTGTTTGAAGTGCAATCCTATTGAGGTTGCCGATAGGAGATTGGGTCTTGACTGCTGTTTTTTTAAGTTGTTTTATTGTTGCTGTAGCCATGATGGTATTTTTTTTTTAAATCTCTTGTTGAATTAATTTGATTGCAAATCTAAGTGGATGGAGTTGCAGATGAGTTACAAGCTTAACAGAGATAGCCGAATAGATCATCAAAAGATTTTTTTTGTTAAAAGTTCGAAGGATTTATGGAAAGTTAGTTTTTTATTTATATTTTAACTTTAAGTATTGACAAGCATCAATGAGTAGAGAGAAGAGGGGGCTTTCATTTAGTGACAAGTGTTCATAACCAATGGTCAAAATTCTTCATACCCGACAGATACCTTTAGCAAAGTTTGGCGTGCTTTTTGCCTTGGGTATATTTTTTGGTAGTGGAGTTTTAGACGCAT
The DNA here is from genome assembly GCA_024276375.1 of Bacteroidota bacterium. GTDB lineage: Bacteria > Bacteroidota > Bacteroidia > Chitinophagales > Saprospiraceae > JAJRXG01. Next base: position 18,177 of record JAJRXG010000271.1, read on the forward strand.
CGGGTATTTATGTTTTGGGCTTTTTGATCGCCATAGTTTTGCTCCTTACGACATTGGGGATTGTACAGAGGGATTACTATATCAAGTCTATTGCTGTGTTGGTGTGGATTCCTGTTGCAGGCATGATGATTGGAGGGTTGCATTCCTTGCAACGCCAAAAAGTCGAGTTGACGGAAGAAGAGCGTTTTTCGGGCATTTCAAAATCTTTCGAGATCACGGATCGAAAGTTTGGGAAAAAGAGTATTATTCTGACGGGTGAACTTAAAAGAGTAGATGGGAAAAGGAAGAAAGCAGGTAGTGTAATCATCTATGCTAAAAAGAATGATGCTAGAGTAGCGCTACTCCGTCGAGGGGATTTAGTCACTTGTGCAGTAGAACTGATACAAATATCGGATGATCCTTCGGGTGAGTTTAATGGTTATTATTCATACCTACAAGATCTAGGTATAAGTTATAGAGCATTTATAAGCAAGAATACGGAGTTGGATGAGGTGTCGTATGATTATCCCTTATGGAAGAATGTAAGATATAAATGGCGGGAGAGAGGTCTAGATAAGATTGACGCGTTGCTCAATGCGGAGGCCGGATCTATTACCAAAGCTCTGTTGCTTGGAGACAAAAGTCAGATTGAAAAAAATACTAAAAAGATATTTGCAGAGAGTGGTATCATCCATGTACTGGCGATCTCAGGATTGCATGTAGGTATTCTTACGGGAATCTTAATCTTCTTCTTTGACTTATGTTTCTATAGATTGCGCCCATACGCATGGATTAAAGTGATTGCTATCATAGTAGTACTTGTATGTTTTATGGAATTGAGTGGTGGGTCATCTTCTGTAACGAGAGCTGTCATCATGGCAATATTTTATTTGATTGCTCGTGCCTCGAGAAGGCCATTTCATTCAATCAATCTGTTGGGAGCAGCAGCTGTTATAATTTTGGCCATTTCGCCAAATCAATTGATGACGGTTAGTTTTCAATTGTCTTTTTCGGCAGTAGCAGGTATATTGCTCTTTACGCCGCATCTATTGAGCATGGTAGAGCTAAAATCCAAAACTATAAAATGGATTTGGGGAATACTTGTGGTGGGTTTAGTGGCCCAACTTTCTACTGCTCCGATTTCGATGTTTTATTTTCATCAGCTGCCATTGCTTTCTCCATTGGCTGGTATTGTTGCCATTCCGCTTACTGCTATGGCTTTGTGTACTGGAGGTATTATGCTGTTAATATCTCTGATACATGAAGACTTGGCCATATTGTTGGGAGATATTCAGGAGCTCTGGATTCATCTGATGCATTGGGTAGCTTCTTTTTTTGCTGCTATGCCCCATAGTATTTTGCGCCCTGTACACCTACATTGGTCAGAGAGTATGTTGCTATTTATGGCTTTATTATGGTTTGCATTTTACCTCAATACGAAGCGGTCATCAGTTCTGCTGATTGTAAGCTACTGTCTGTTTTTGCAAGCGATCATTCACACGAGTATTGTGCTTTATCAAAGAGGCATATTTACACATATTTTAGGTCAGATTCTAAAAATAGAAACACCGTCGCAAGTCATATTGGAGGATGCATTTAAAATGCTATTCAGATGAATGATCATTTCTATTTGCCTCGAGAGATTCGCAGAGGATTTGTTGTTTTATTAGTATTGACAATGGCGTTGCACATCGTATCCCTAATTGTGGGCAAAGGCGATCGGTCTGACCTTGTCCTCTCCAAAAATGACGTTAATGAACATCTGACCAATACCTTTTCTACAGATAGTGTTGAGACAGTGGACGAGACACAGATAATCAATCCTATAGATCCAAATACAGCATCATTGGAGGAGTTAATTGAAATCGGTATGTCAAAATATGCTGCACAGAATTTTGTAAAGTACAGATCGACGGGCTGGAGCATGCAACGGGTTGAAGAATTGTTGGATGTATATGGAGTGGATACAGCTATGTTTCTTAAGGTAAGACAATTTTTAGTAATTGGGAATGCATCCGTCCATAGGCAACCTAAAGATTTAAAAGCGGTTGACACGCAAGACATACAAGTTGATTCAAGTTTAAATCAAATTCCTTCTTTTGACCCCAATATAGCAACTCGGGATGAGTTGGTTGCCCAGGGTTTTTCTGTAAGCTCAGCGACCAATCTTATAAAGTATATTGAACGCGGTGGCCGTATTGGTTCGGCGAGTGATCTTTTGAAGATTTATGGTGTTGACTCGGGGCTTGTAAAAAGAGTATCGCATAGGATCTATTTTGGTGATACAGAGTCTGTGGCAAAAACCAGTGTTGTGATGGATACTACATTGACTTTTTTTGATCCTAACACTAGCACCACTGAGGATCTTTTGGCATATGGTATGGATCGATATACTGCGACCAATCTGACTCGGTACATCGCCAAAGGGGGTCGTATCAGGGATAAGGAGGAATTGAAAAAAATTTATGGATTGAATGATTCTATTTATAGTATAATTGAAAAGTATATACGCATTGCAGATGTTGATGTAGATACACCTCTTGTAGTGGAAGATGAAGTCATCAATGCAGTGGACACGGTGTATAATCTAAATACTATTACTGCCACTGAGTTGATCAAAATAAAAGGGATAGGCAAGTACTATTCTCGTGCGATTATAGAATATAGAGAACGTTTAGGGGGATACTATTCTGTGGATCAATTGCGTGAGGTGCCCGCCTTACGCGAGGAGCATTTTTTGAAATTAAAGAATCACTTTAGAGTTGATGGAGATATCCAAAGACTTATAGCCCCTGCACATTCCATAAAAGAATTAATCAGACATCCATATATTGATTATGAGATGGCCAAGCGTTTGAAAAATATTTCTATATTAGACTACGAGGAGCGCTTGCAAGAACTCATCACCAATGGGACAATTGATTATAAATTGGCAACATATTTGCAGAAGTATTGAGAAGAAAATTTTGTTCCAATTAGAACTCAGCACTTCCGGGATACCGAGGAAAGGGAATCACATCTCGAATATTGGACATCCCTGTCACAAACATGACCAGTCGTTCAAAACCCAATCCAAAGCCCGCATGCGGACATGTACCAAAACGCCGGGTATCTAAGAACCATTCCATTTCGTCAGGATGAATATCAAAATCCTTCATACGCTGTAGTAAGACATTCATGCGTTCTTCACGTTGTGACCCTCCGATGATTTCACCAATACCGGGAAACAAAATATCCATTGCTGCTACGGTCATGTCATCGTCATTTACTCGCATATAAAATGCTTTTATATCCTTGGGGTAACCTGTGATAATAACTGGTTTTTTAAAGTGCTTTTCGACGAGGTATCTCTCGTGTTCGGATTGCAGATCAGCACCCCATTGATCGATAATAAAGTTGAATTTTTTCTTCTTATTCGGTTTGGAATTTTTGAGAATCCTTATCGCTTCAGTATAGGTAATTCTCTCATAGGACTCGTCGATACAAAACTGCAGTTTGTCCCTGAGTGTCATTGGGCTTCGTTCTTGCTGAGGCTTGTTTTTTTCTTCTGCCAGAAGTCTGTTTTCTAAAAATTGTAAATCATCCGTACAACGAGTCATTACACTTTTTAAGATGTGTTTGAGCATATCTTCTGCAAGATCCATATCATCGTAGATATCGGCAAATGCAATCTCCGGTTCGATCATCCAGAATTCTGCCAAGTGTCGAGATGTATTGCTATTTTCGGCTCTGAACGTTGGCCCAAAAGTATATACATCACTCAAGGCCAGGGCGGCCAATTCTGCTTCCAATTGTCCGGAAACGGTCAGGTGGGTTTTCTTGCCAAAGAAGTCTTGCTTATAATCAACAGTACCTTGCTCATCTGTTGGGATATTGTCTAGATCCAATGCAGTAACTTGAAACATTTCTCCGGCACCTTCGGCATCGGAACCGGTTATAATGGGGGAGCTGATATACACAAAACCACGTTGATGAAAGAAATCATGGATTGCAAAGGCTGCTGTATGGCGTATCCTTGTGATTGCACTAAAAGTATTGGTTCTAAATCTTAGATGTGCAATTTCTCTTAAAAACTCCAGACTATGTTTCTTAGGTTGCAAGGGGTATTTTTCGGGGTCTGCTTCTCCAACTATATCTATATCGGATACTTTGATTTCAATATTTTGCCCTCGACCTTGTGATGCTACGACAGATCCTCGAAGGCGAACAGCGGCACCGGTTGTTATTTTTTTAAGTATTGATTCATCTGTATCTTCAAATGGCACAACACATTGTAGATTCTTGATTGTACTTCCATCATTGAGGGCAATGAACTGATTGTTTCTGAATGTCCGCACCCAGCCGCATACAAGAACTTCTTGGCCGATTGGTTCATTGGCAATTACGCTGGCGATTTTTGATCTTTTCATTTGGAGTTTTACATTATGGTTTTTACCCTGGCCGGCATAAATTAGTCACACGTGGATACAATTTTTATAATCATTGCTACAGAGTTATTCATGATTTGCTTAATACTGTGTCCGCTTGCTCCTTGTTTTCATGTTTTTAGCATAAAATGGGCAAAGATATATAATATCGATGCTTTGTCCTTTATTATTTGGGCAATACTGGATAGGATATCTTGATATTCCAGTTATTGGGCGGGATGTGAAGTTTTGGTATTCAAGGAGTCTTCAATCTCTTCAATGATTTGGATGGTTCGTTGGTATATCTGTGCTTCATCTCCCGGAGCAATAGCTCCATAGATGGCCTCTTCTCCTTTGCGCATCAATGCATCAATATCTTCCTGATATTGTTGCAGGTTGTTTTCGATCAAGAGGGTTTTAATATCTGACTTGGACAATTGATCGGTAGGTAGGTTGGTTTTATCGGACAGATAGGAGGCGAGTCCTTTTCTGATTTGAATATAAAAACCGGTGATATTGTTGTCATTGAGTGCAGATTCAGCATCTTGCAACTTGGCAAGTGCCATTTTGTGTGCTTTTTGTCTTCTCAATATAGCTGGATCGATATTGCTCAAGCGTATTTGTTTGCGTTTGACGAGTATCAACCCCAGTGCTGTCAATAGGAGTCCTGCATTGAT
>JAJRXG010000272.1 GCA_024276375.1 Bacteroidota bacterium
CGATATTGTATTGCTGGAGCAAATCTAAGCCCTAGCTCGATTAGCAAGTATGTTAGTGTGTATAACATACTGCACTTTATCAGCTGGCAATGCGTGGTGGGGAGGGGTTGATTTGTTTCGCTCATCAAGGGAAAGGCAATAAAACGAAATGACCTATTTTTGGACCTATATTCTTAACTTCATTTTTTTTTATGCACATAATCTTTTAGGACTAAGGCATTTCAAATTTTATTGATTTTTGGTTACTATTCAGGTAGGCGTCATTTTGGCTAAAAAAAAACACTTTCCCCGTCATATTTCCGCTATCTTTTTCGCCATAGCGCTGCTATGCCTCAAAAAATAAGCGTCATCTGACGAAAAAACTGCCTTTTTTATCTCAAAAGCACCCTCCTGAATAGTAACATTTTTTGAGTAAAAGTCCTTGGTTTTAGTGGATATAAGAAATGTCCCTTCAGTTAAAGAGTCAATCCAAGGTTTGAATAATCGCCTTGCGGACACAGACATGATTATCGACCCATGATTACATTTTCCATGTTTGTTTTGCCTTGAAGCAAAAGAACCAAAAGTTCGAGTAGCTTTTTTTTTAAATGTTCTCAAGTAGATGCTCTCCTACCATCCCGGGATAAAGTTCAGCCCAAACACTAGCCTAGAATTGCTCTGCAAGGGATAAGCCCAATAGGGCTCTAAAATCAATGCGCCAAAAAGATTGACTCTTACCGATGCTCCTACACTCATCGCCAATACTGGTGGTGATGGCAAATCAGATCCGATGATATCACTAAAATCGTTGAATGCCATGCCCGCATCAAAAAACAAAGCGATATCGGTAAAGAAGACATTGGATCCAATCAAAGCCAACTGCTTAGGCCCGGTAAACGGAACTCTTAATTCTATACTGGCTATCCCAAAACTCGATCCCAAGAGTTGATTAAAACCAACGTCTCCAAACTCTCCCGGTTGACGCCGATCAAACATAAAGTCATAGCCCCGCACCAATCCCATCTGTCCAATATAATTGGGATATAGGGAGGTGACATCCCGCTCATATCTCTTGTATGCTTGTGCTCTAAAGGCAATTGAAAGCGGTTTCATCCAGAAATACTTCCGATAATCTGCATTGAAAGCAATGAAGTCGTTGATGCCAAGATTGCGTTCTGCTGATATTCTAAATCTTTGACCATAAAGAGGAGAAGTCAATCCAAAGTATGACTTGTCTCCTACAAAAGCTACATACATTGAGCCTTGTAGCCCTTTTCTTATGGTATAAAATTGATTAAAGACCAGCTCATCCGGGGTTATAATTCTCTCATTTTCCTGCCCCAGCAAGAACCCAGTGACGGGATCAAAAATAGTGCGCTGTGCATCCAATCTAAAGGATTGATTGCCGACCGACATACCTCCCTCTAGCCGCAAAGTGGAACTAAACGGAAGTTGTAAGAATCCCGATGCTGATTGATTAAATATACGCAATACTTGGATCTCATCTATACCTAGGGAAAAGACATTTCCGTTGCTGTCTTCCCTATCGTCAAGATATATGCTTCTGCCTATGGCATAAGCTTGGGGCACATGAGAAATACCACCACCCCACGCCAATTGATGCTTTCGGTTAATATAAAATAACTGACCCCCAAAATCATACACCGTACCATTGAGAGCCGCCTGTCCCACAAGTTGATGATTGCCGACAATATCACTAAAGAGCAATTGTATCGCACCTGCGGCCTGCAAACCGTTGTTCAATCCAAACTGACTGCCATTGTTGATTCCGGCACCTACGCCACCACTGATATTGTCCAATTTGAATTGGTTGCTATATGGTTTTTTAGCAAAATTTTCGGGGATCTGCTGATAGGTGCGCTCTACATTGATAAGATTGCTTGCCACAATGTCGTCCTCTTGTATGATGCCGCCGGGCAATGTTCCGGCAGCTTGATCTACCGCTATCTTATCCACCGGTTCGTTCAATAAATCCTCTCGGGAAGCTTCCTTAATGATGTATTCATTTCCATAATAATGAGTAAAAAGAACCCGGTCACGCTTTTTCGCTGCAGATATTGCCGGACTAAACCTTCCGATACCGCTAAGACCTGTAAGAAAATCCGTCATCCGATAAACAGCGTCTTCGGATACTCTGTAATGATACATATTGCGATAACCATCCCGGTCTGACAAGAAGTAGATGTTGTCTTCATCATCATATTGAGGATTGATATTGTCTGCACCATGAAATATATCTAATACTTCGATCGCCCCGCTTTTATAGTCCATAAACGCCAGATCATACGTCCATTTTCCGTTTTTCCTCCCCTCATCCATACTGCGTTTGTCATAACTAAAGACCAATTTGCTGCCATCTCTATTGAAGTTTGGATGCACCTCGGAGTATATATCATCTGTCAACTGCCGTACTTTCTTTGTTCTGAGATTAAAGGCATAGAGATCGGGTTTTCCATTAACAGAGCCAACGACAACGATCTCTTTTCCATCGGGAGACCATGTAGGGTTAGTAAGAGAACGAACACCCGGGATTCTATATTTTTTTTCGTTTTTCCGTTCTTAATATCTTTAATTACGAGGATATTTTGGCCCTTACTAAAACCAACAAAGGCAAATTGTCTGCTATTGGGAGACCACGTTCCGGAAGACTCCAAAACATTAAAATTGTCAAGATCACTATCCTTGACCAGACTCGATAGTTTGCGTTCTATTTTGCCTGTTCTGGCATCGGCCATAAATATGTCTGTAGAAAACAAATCCTTCTCCGAAAGAAAAGTAACCCATCTGCCATTAGGGCTCAATGCCGGCGACACGTTTAGTTTGCCCGAATTTTTGCTGGAAAGCAAGGTCTTTCCTATGTCACTTTCCTTCTGATCTCTTAAATATGGCTCAAAATGAGTCCGCAACCCTGTTTCCCAAATATTGCTTAGGTTGTCGAGATTTACTCCAAATGCTTGCAACGCACCATACTCCATCCCATATTTGCCAGTCTCTACTAAAAATGGCTTGAGAGTATGATCTCCAAAGGTTCCTGCCAACAGAGCCCAAGCTGTTTGACCATATCGGTAAGGAAAATATTTGGGGTTTGCCATCTGCTCCAATGTTGGGACATTGTCATTCAAAATGGCGTTGCGCATCCACATAGCAGTATAGGGATCCTCTCGCCCCAAAGTCATATATTCTGCCATTCCTTCAATCACCCAAAGCGGAATATTGGCCAGAGACTTCATTGACGTCGAATCTCCTCCGAGGATAATATTAAACTGAAACGCATGTACCAATTCATGTCCCAATACTTGGTGGGTCTGTTGGTTGGAAAAAGTAACGGGCATCACAACACGGTTTTTCAGCCCTTCTGTAACACCTCCTGTGCCCACTCCTATCCCTCCGGAAATGGCATTGGTCTGTTGAAATTCTGCATGATTGTTATAAAATATGATGGGGTTAAGCGTTGTCAGATCATGATCCAAGGTCTGACTGTGGTACGCATACCACAATTCCGCATCTTTTGCCAAAAACGTCAATATTTCCGGCTCAAGACTATAGTTATATATATCAAAGCGCGGTGTCTCCAAAACTTCAAAGTTGAAATGTTGGTATCTCGGCTTGTTCCTTCCAAAATATTGCCCCGACAGATCTTGTACACTTATTACAATCGCAAGTAGAAAAATCAACTTTCTCATAGTAGTCGTCTTTTGTTAGTATTACTCTTAACTAAATAGTACACACCTTTCTTATGTTGCGTTGGGTTGCCAATAGTTAAGTTCAATATAAAAGTTTTTACCTTGATAAAACCATGAACATTCAACTATCTGCGACCTAAGCCAAAGAGAGATACACAGCCAAGGCGTCACATTGACAGCAAGCCTATACTTTTTTGTGTCACATTGTCTCATTTTGCACACAAAATTAAATTGGTTAGAGATTTGAAGATGTTAAAATGAAGCTAAAACTAATTCTATATGACTTATGACAATTTTACTATAAAATCGCAAGAGTTGATTCTGCGTGCCCAGCAAATAGCCGGTGGCCTAGATCAACAATCTGTCGATACCGTCCATATGCTCAAGGCGCTTTTTGAGATAGATGAACAATTGGCACAATTTATATTCAGTAAAATGGGTGTCAATATCATCCAACTGAAAAAAGAAGTTAATAGAGCCATAGAGTCCTTTCCTAAGGTTGAAGGCTCGGACAAAAAGTATCTCACCAATGATGCCAACAAAGCCCTCGCCAAGGCCAAAAAACTAATGAAAGATTACGGAGATGAGTATATCTCCGTTGAACTCATTCTCATGGGGATCATCCAAGGCAATGACAAAGCCTCTCGCATACTAAAGGATCTAGGTGTTACCAAAGAGGGTCTTGCAAAAGCTATCGAAGAGCTTAGAAAAGGTCGTAAGGTAACGGATCAAAGTAGCGATGACAACTACAACGCCCTAAAAAAGTACGCCATAAACTTGAACGAAAAGGCAGAATCCGGCAAGCTCGACCCAATCATAGGCAGAGATGAAGAAATACGTCGCATCCTGCATATTCTATCGCGCAGAAAGAAAAACAATCCCATTCTTATCGGAGATGCAGGTGTGGGAAAAACAGCTATCGTAGAAGGTATAGCTTGGCGAATCGTTAAGCAAGATGTACCTGAAAACTTATTGAGTAAGCAAATATTCTCACTTGACATATCGGCCTTAATTGCAGGAGCTAAATACAAAGGAGAATTTGAAGAAAGATTAAAAGCAGTGGTCAAAGAAGTCAAAAGTTCAGATGGCGAGGTCATTTTGTTTATAGATGAGATACACACACTGATCGGTGCCGGGGGAGGCAATGGTGCCATGGACGCTGCCAACATCTTAAAACCAGCCTTGGCGCGTGGTGAAGTTAGAACCATCGGTGCAACGACATTTGATGAATACCAAAAATACTTTGAAAACGACAAGGCACTGGTACGAAGGTTTTTGACCGTATTTATAGATGAACCCAGTGTGGAAGAAACCATCTCTATCCTTCGTGGCCTACAAGATAAATACGAAGTGTATCATAAGATTGATATACTAGATGAAGCCCTGATCGCCGCTGCCGAGCTGTCACATAGATATATTTCTAATCGCAAACTCCCCGATAAAGCCATTGATCTGATTGATGAGGCCGCCGCTAAATTGCGTCTTGAGTTAGATTCTGTCCCTGAAGAAATTGATGAACTTGATAGACGCGTTAGACAACTCGAAATCGAACGTGAAGCGATAAAACGCGAAAAAGATGAGAAAAAGCTAAATCGAATAGCACAACAAATCGCCAATGCCCGTGAATCATATGAATCTCGTTATGCCGCTTGGCAAAGCGAAAAGGAAATCGTTGATCATATTCAAAGTATCAAAAAACAAATAGAAGAACTCGAACAACAAGCAGAACGATCAGAAAGAGACAGTGACTTCGAAACGGTCGCTAAAATCCGCTATGGAGACCTCAAAGAAAAGGAAGCAATGCTCAAAGTAGCAGAAGAAAAATTGAAAGAACTTCCAGAAGACAGCCGTTTTACCAATGAGGAAGTAACCGCTAATGATATCGCCGATATCGTAGCCAAATGGACGGGTATCCCCGTAACCAAAATGCTTCAAAGTGAAAAGGATAAACTCCTCAACCTCGAAGCAGAAATACACAAAATGCTCATCGGCCAAAACGAAGCTGTTATAGCCGTTTCCGATGCCGTTAGAAGGAGTCGTGCTGGTTTACAAGATGATAAACGCCCTATTGGTTCGTTTATATTTCTCGGTCCAACCGGTGTCGGAAAAACAGAATTGGCAAAATCACTTGCCAAAATCCTCTTTGATGACAAAGCCGCTATCACTCGTATCGATATGTCAGAATATCAAGAGAAACACTCCGTCTCCAGACTCGTCGGTGCCCCTCCCGGATATGTGGGATATGATGAAGGCGGACAACTCACAGAGGCCGTCAGAAGAAAGCCCTACTCTATTATTCTTCTCGATGAGATCGAAAAAGCTCACCCGGATACATTCAACATTTTGTTGCAAGTCTTGGATGATGGTCGCTTAACCGATAATAAGGGGCGATTGGCAGACTTTAAGAACACCATTATCATCATGACCTCCAATATGGGATCGGATATCATACTCGAAAACTTTGAAGATCTCGCAAGTGTAGGAGAAAAGCATCGCGCTGATATTCTAGAAACCACTAAGGTGGAAGTCTTCGAACAATTGAAGGAAAACTTGCGGCCGGAGTTTCTGAACCGTATAGATGAAAAAATCATGTTTCTTCCTCTGAACAAGGGTGAAATCAAGCAGATTGCCGGCCTCCTACTCAATGGTCTTCGCAAGAATCTTAAAAAGCGTAGTATCGGTATCGAAATCGATGATAAAGGCATGGACTTGTTGGCCGATCTAGGATATGATCCTCAGTTTGGAGCAAGACCCCTCAAGCGTGTCATCCAAAAAGAAATCATCAATACTTTGTCCAAAATGTTGCTCAGCGGTAAGGTGTCAGATGGTGATTTGGTCAAAGTTTCTACGGATGCCAAGGGCTTCATTTTTGAAATCATCGAAGGAGAGGAAGAAGAATAGTCTTCCTCTCTTATCAAAAGGTCGCAAACACCATGATGGATGGACGTTTATATATCGAGTAGGTAAAGGGAGTTTCACCAACTTTGCTTTTACAATGTATTATTACGTCATCGGCATAACGACTAAATTCTACACTTTTATCTGTCTGTTCAATCCATTTATCAAATGCATAATGTAGGAATAGGTTTGCTAATAGGGGGCTTATAACGCCTCCTTGTGGTGTACCTTTTCCTTGCTTTTGAATTGTCTCTCCAGATACTGTAAAAACGGGTGCTTCCAACCCCTTTGCTCCATCTCCATTACAGAGACTTCATCACTACTACGGGTTAATCTGCCACTACACACAACATCGGTATTCTGCCTCTAAGTTGTTCTTATTGTGCATTTCCCTTTTGATTACAAGCGAATCCTCTAACAGTAGCCTTATCTAACATTTGTATGTAGCTTCCCAAGTTCCCTAAATAAGCCTAAATAGCCTCCCATCCGAATCTGATGATTCGGTTTCTTCCCTATGGAGTGACATTTAGTCACTCCATTTCTCTCCTGCGTCGAGAATCAGTCAGTCATCATCTGAATGAGGCCAGCCTTACAGAAAATAAATAGGTTATCTCTGCAATTAGTATTGTTGCCAATACTACTTTTCTCCCCGTATCATACTTCGTGGCTTTTGACTGGAGGTTCCTACCTCTCGACACCTCATCAATGGTTCACTTGCGTTCAACTCCTTTATTCACACCTGCTATCCTCAATGGGATAGATTCTCCTAATCGCTCAATACCACAACTATTAATTACAGCACCATTAGGTGGTTTAAAGCCATCGCCTATACAACGGCTCTGATGGACCTACCATCATCTTACTTATAGCATTCAATCTTTATTTTATTGCCTTGGTTGATTCTTGGCACACTATGAATAGTATGACTCGCTCCAAAAATTGTTATAGTGATCTATCTTTTTCGCCCAAAATCTGCATTTTATTGTGTCCTCTGCTCCTTCATTGAGCAATAGTGCCAAAAAATCTTTTCCTTTGTAAAAAGTAGAAGATATTATGGAAAAGAACTTTTGGATAGTAATCGCTCTGATCGTTGTTGGTATGATATCACGTTTTTTCTTTCTCTTTGATGGACTTGCGTGGTTGCCCAATTTTAGTGCTATTGGAGCGATTGCTTTGTTGGGAGCAACATACCTTAAAGGGCCCAACCGCTTTTTGATTCCCATAGGATTGTTCTGGATCAGTGATATGGTGCTCAACAATGTGTTTTACAGTGAGTATTTTGAATCTTTTCAGTTGTTTGGTGATTATTGGGTTCTCGGAAGCATCCTGTTGATTGGAGTGTTGGGGTATTTTGTCTTGCAAAAAAGATCCATTTTGCGTCTTGCCTGCGCAAGTATCGGTGCCGCTCTTTTATTCTATCTCGTTACCAATTTTGGTGTATGGGCAGGAGGCACTTTATATCCAAAAGATGCTGGTGGCTTGCTTGCCAGTTATATCGCCGGAATACCTTTTTTGAAAAACACCCTTTTGAGCAATCTGTTTTATGGTTTTGTCTTCTTTGGTGCCTATGAATGGTTGGCCAACCGTACTTTCTTTTGGTCTGTTTCTCCATCTACTGCATCATACTAAGGCGTGGATCTCGTTCTTGTTTCAGACATCATCTGCCCATGGTGTTACATAGGTAAAAAGAGATTGGATCAAGCGATATCGGATCTCGATATGGCAGATACAATCAACCTCTCAATCGCCCCCTATCAGTTATATCCGCAAATACCGTTAGAAGGTGTCCGCAATCCCGCTATTCTTCAAAGGCTGGCTGAGATGCAACCGCTCAATCATGCTGCCAAAAATTTGGATATCACCTTCCGTTGGGATCTTATCGACCGCATTCCCAAGACGAGACAGATTCATAAAGCTCTTTTGAGCATCGAAGACAAGACAACTCAATGGTTAGCCAAGGAGGCGCTTCAGAAAGCCTTCTTTTGTCAAGGAGTAGATCTATCTCAATTGGC
>JAJRXG010000273.1 GCA_024276375.1 Bacteroidota bacterium
CCCAAGCATCTCATATTTAGATATCAATATACCATTGAGGAGCAAAAGGGATATTTGATTGATGCCATCCGACGATACAAGAAGGCTTCATTCACACAAATATTTGAAGGATTACGCGATCGATTGCATGCTATTATCACTTTTTTGTCCCTATTGGAAATGATCAATGCACAGGAAGTAAAAATCACAACGGGCAGCAAAATGAATAGTTTTTGGCTTGAAATGAAAAAATAATTTCTCTGAGGGAGAAAGGAGGCCATACATTTTATAAGGGCTACACAATATAGCATGCCAATATATACCGATTCATATATAATATTTCAGTAATGGGCTCTTATTCCAATAAATCATTTTGATATTTGGTATTATCCAATACATGTGACAGATAAAGTGATTTTTAAGGGATGGATACCTAAAAAGCCCTAGAGAGCCTTATCTTTGCGCCAAAATTCAAACACAGCAATAGACATGGCAAACGTCGGACGAATAACTCAAATTATAGGACCTGTAGTAGATGTAAGTTTTGAAGGAGAAGGATCGTATCTTCCGGAAATCCTCAATGCACTTTCAATTGAAAAACCCAATGGAGATAAGATTGTATTAGAATGTCAAAAGCACCTAGGGGAGAATAGTATCCGAGCCGTTGCGATGGACGCAACAGATGGTCTAATGCGTGGTATGTCGGTTGTAGATTTGGGCGTAGGCATCATGATGCCTACCGGAGACGCTATTAAGGGGCGATTGTTTAATGTTATAGGTGAAACAATCGATGGGATTGGAGATGTACCAAAAGGAGACAATGCGTATCCCATCCACCGGAAGCCACCAAAATTTGAGGACTTATCGACAGAATCGGAAGTATTGTTCACAGGTATTAAGGTCATCGACTTGATTGAGCCATATGCCAAGGGAGGAAAGATTGGTTTGTTTGGTGGTGCGGGAGTAGGTAAGACTGTATTGATACAAGAATTGATCAACAATATCGCAAAGGCTTATGAGGGCATATCTGTATTTGCCGGTGTAGGTGAACGCACACGTGAAGGAAACGACTTGTTGAGAGAGATGCTTGAGTCCGGAATCATCAATTATGGTGATGAATTTATGGAATCCATGGAACAAGGAGGTTGGGATTTGAGCAAGATAAGTAAGACTGCACTGGAGACCTCTAAGGCGACTTTTGTTTTTGGTCAGATGAATGAGCCTCCGGGTGCGAGAGCACGTGTTGCACTGTCCGGATTGACCATTGCGGAGTATTACCGGGACGGAGATCTCAACGATCCATCAGGGGGCAGAGACATATTGTTTTTTATCGACAATATCTTTAGATTCACACAAGCGGGATCAGAATTATCGGCCTTATTGGGACGGATGCCATCAGCTGTTGGGTATCAACCTACCTTGGCGACGGAGATGGGCGTGATGCAAGAGCGTATTACTTCTACTAAGAGAGGGTCGATTACATCTGTCCAAGCAGTATATGTACCGGCAGATGACTTGACAGACCCTGCTCCTGCGACGACATTTGCGCATTTAGATGCGACTACAGTATTGAGTCGAAAACTGGCCTCTGAGGGGATTTATCCCGCGATAGACCCTTTGGACAGTACCTCTAGGATTTTGGATCCTGCGATCATCGGAGAGGAGCATTACAACACTGCTTTTGAGGTGATCAATATCTTACAGAGATACAAAGAACTTCAGGATATCATCGCCATACTGGGTATGGAAGAACTATCTGATGAAGATAAAATGGCGGTTCATAGAGCGCGACGGGTACAACGATTCTTATCTCAACCATTTCATGTCGCGGAACAATTTACCGGTCTAAAAGGGGTATTGGTTTCAATTGAAGAGACGATTCGTGGCTTTAAAATGATTCTGGATGGCTCTGTAGATGAATATCCCGAGGCGGCATTTAACCTCGTCGGAACAATTGATGAAGCTATAGAAAAAGGAAAGAAACTGCTCGCTGAAGCTAACGCCTAAAAAACACAAAACGTGAACTTAGTAATTCTAACTCCGGAAAAAGAGATATTCAATGGTGAGGTGACATCTGTTAAGGTGCCTGGTATGATGGGACAGTTTGAGATCCTGAACAACCACGCTCCTATTGTATCATCACTGTCAGAAGGTGAGATTAGAATTAAGGAAACCTCTGGGTCAAGCAAGAGATATTCTATAGAGCAAGGCTTTGTAGAAGTGATCAATAATGAGGTCTCACTTCTCGTAAGGGGTCTGGCGGCGGTAGAATAAAGCAAGTCAAACAACCGAGAAGAATCTAGCGTACCATTGGCCTTTAAAACAGTCCTAAATAGCACATTTAGGACTGTTTTACTTGCAGGAATAGCTGATTACGGCTAGCATTGACCAGCAAAAGGGTTAAGATTGCGATATTTAAGGGTAAATAGGGCGATTACTTTATATCTTCATGGCGGGTAACAGTTGCCGACTCATGTACACCCGTAAACGATGGATCTTATATACCGAAAAAAGAAATATAGAGATGCCCTAGAACGTGTCCGCAGACTAAATATGGTCTCTCAAAAAGCTGTGGACATAGATGATTACATAAATGCACTGCAAGACGAGACCAATGAGTTGATCGAGACCTTTCGCAAAGAGGAGGATTTTAATGAAGTGCGCATTCATTATATCCTATTGCTCTTTCCGCTTATCGTTTCGGGAATATGGCTTGCATTTTCGAGAGAATTGCTCTTGCCTCCTTTATATCTGCTATTGGGGATCATCGCCTTTGTGTGGATAGCCCATAGGCTTATGCAGTCCATTATAGCAAGTCATCAGATGAAATTAGCGCAAAAAGAATACTCCATGATAGACAAGTCTTTTGTACTGTCCAAACTTGAGTATTTAGACGGCGGTATCGAAATCAGAAGGCGTAGATTGTTGCTCATAGCTCTATTCTACATACTTTTCTTTCCGGTTTTATTGCTCCTCCTACAAAAGATCGGACTTGGCGAAGGGCCTTTTGATCACATTGTATTGAATATCTTATTGGCATACGGTATCAGTACACCCATGTGGTTTTGGTATTTTAATCAAATTTTTAATGAATATGAAGATGTCGAAACGACCATTAGAGTCATTCGTGATAAACTAAGCGCTTAAAGGAGAACAATCACTAATTAGGGTAGATGGCAAGTTGGATATCTACGATCAGTACAAATGTACTTTCAGCATGATCCAGACCTCACTATTGATCACTGTCCAACAAGTTGGAACTACTTCTTCTTACCTACCACAGCCTTCACAATAGTTTCGTCCACAAGAACACGCCCACAATGTTCACATGCCAAGATGTTTTTATGATTGCTGATTTCAATCTGGACTTGTGGAGGGATTCTATTGTAGCATCCGCCACAAGAATCTCTCTGAACATCCACTACAGCGAGACCATTGCGATAACGTCTTCTGATACGGTCATAAGATCTCAAGAGTCGTTCATCGATACTCTTTCGAGAGGATTCTGAAGCTTTGCGTAACTTCTTTTCCAGCGCATCTGTTTTTTCAATTATTTTGTCGAGTTCTATTTTTTTTGTATCGAGATTTTCCTGCTTTACTTTGAAGCGCTCTTCTGCTTCCTGAAGTGTCAGTGATTTGGCTTCTTTAGTCGCTTCAATTGCCCCTATTTTTTTCTCTGACAGTTGAATCTCCAGTTTTTGCATCTCTATTTCCTTGGTAAGCGCCTCAAACTCTCGATTATTTTTGACTACATCGAGTTGTTTTTCATACCGCTCCATCAACATTTGACTCTCCTTAATATTGGCATTGTGCGAACTTATATCGCTATCCAATTCTGCTATTTTTTCGGTCAATTTATTGATTCTCGTTTGGAGTCCAACAATTTCATCTTCAAGATCACTCACCTCGATTGGAAGTTCACCTTTGAGAATTTGAATTTCGTCAATCTTTGAATCGTTAATCTGGAGGTTGTAGAGTTGTTTTAGCTTGTCTATAACTCCTACTGTCGTTTTCGCCATATAGAAAAATTAATAATACCTGACAGGATTTGTGTTCACTTTTGTGTAATGGGGCGCAAAGTTAGGAAATTTATCGGTAACAATCTCGGCCAACAACTCGATTGTGTAGAACTCGCTTTCGTAGTGGCCGATATCCGCGACAAGGATGCGTTGGTCGGCATCAAAAAACTCATGATACTTAAAGTCTGCCGTGATATAAAGGTCTGCATTTTGCTCTATGGCATCCTGCAATAGGAAACTACCTGCACCGCCGCACAAAGCTACTTTCTGCAAGGGTTTACTCCTCAATTGGGTATGCCTGATGACTGTGACATTCATGCGTTCCTTGATCCAAGAAAGTCCATCTTGCTCGCTTTTGGCGACAGCCCATGAACCGATGACACCTGCCCCAACGGCATGTTGAGCCTGAGCCTCAAGCGCTCCATTGGGGCGCAATATAGTCAACTCAGATAGGCCAAGACGTCGAGCGATTTTTTGATTTACACCGCTTAGCAAGACATTGTCAAGATTGGTATGTATGGCGTATATCGCGATATCATTCTTTATGGCATCGATGACAGTCCGGTGGACATAATTGTTGAGATCAAATTTTTTAATACCGCGGAATACTATGGGGTGATGCGAAACAATAATATTGCATCCTTGTGAAAGGGCATCTTGCACTACGGCCTCCGTCGTATCGAGTGATACCATGATGCCAGATATGGCACGATCGGGATCACCAACGATCAATCCTGCGTTATCATAAGATTCTTGAAATTGCAAGGGTGCTATGGATTCAAGATATTGGGTAAGGTCTCTGATCAACATAATGTTCTGATTGTTATAGACATAAGTATATCACACAAAGCTATCAAGAATCTCCCAGCAAGCCTGAGGTAGAATGCGATCCATACATCGGGAGAATC
Source organism: Bacteroidota bacterium (assembly GCA_024276375.1). Lineage (GTDB taxonomy): Bacteria > Bacteroidota > Bacteroidia > Chitinophagales > Saprospiraceae > JAJRXG01. The sequence continues at coordinate 4,907 of JAJRXG010000273.1, forward strand.
TCTATTGTACCTCCATAAGATTGTACAAATCTTCTTCCTACCATCTCATCTGCCACATAATCGCCACCTTTGGTGATGACAGCAGGACGTAAAAATCGTATCAACTCTAAGGGTGTTGCTTCGCCAAAACCAACAACTATGTCCACACACTGCAATGCACCGAGCACAATGGCACGGGATGTCCAGTTTTGTACCGGCCGCCTTGATCCTTTGAGATTTCGAACAGAGGAATCACTATTCAATCCTACCATCAATACATCTCCCAAATCCTTAGATCTCATCAGATAGTCCACATGCCCTGCGTGGAGAAGGTCAAAACATCCATTGGTAAATACCACTTTTTTGTCCGATATCGGCCAATAACGAGACTTAGAAAGCTCCTCACGTGATGGATATATCTTTTGCTGTAAAGCTTTGTGCATACTTATTTTTTATTAACGATGGGCAATGCCAACAAAGATAACAACCCAAAAATCGCGTTGCACCCAATATTGATCGTAAAAAAAATAATCATTGCAAATGAAAATCCATCCAATCGATCAATACCTAGCAGCGACAGACTCTCTTCCACTAAATAATGGTATGTTCCCATCCCGCCGGGTGATGGTATCACGACACCGAGAGAACCAAAATCAAAGACCAGTAAGGCATCCTTCAATCCCAACAATTCAGTAGGTGCAAATGCGAAGAAGGCAACGTAGTGCATCAGAAAGTACAGAAACCAAATCATCAAGGACTGAAAGATGAAGAGCGGCAGATTGGGTAATTTTCGGATAGATCCCAATCCTTGTATAAATCCTCTCACTAGTGACTGGATCTTGCTCAAAACCTGAGACTCGGTTTGGGCACTCAATATCCACTTGATGAAAAATATGCCGGTGATAGCCAGAAGAATCATCACAATGCCCACTATTGAGATGATATCTATGTCAAGAGATAAGTTCTGCGATAAAAAACCCACCAATAATTCATAATGAAAGAAGAACCCCAATCCGATCACAGAGGCAAAAAGGAGTACATCTACAATACGCTCCAAAACGATCGTACCAAAGGCCTTGTCTATGCCTATATCTTCGTATCGAGCAAGCATAGTAGGTCTTAGAATCTCACCGGATCGCGGAACTCCCAAATTGGCAAAGTATCCGATCATCACTGCGGCAAAGGCGTTGAACAAGGAAACTTCACTTCCGATCCCTTGAAGCATATCCCTCCACCGGGCGGCTCTGAAATAATTGCTAATCATATACAATACACAGACCATTGCAATCCAAAACAATCGAACATTGCCAAAGTCTTGCCAGAGTTTGACGCTCAAGCGGCAAGAAGCATCACTTCTGCCGTCGATAGCGCACTGCTCTTCCAGTGCAGCCCCATTGGACTGCCACATCAAGTATAAAATCAATACTCCTATGCCACCGAAAAACGATACTTGGAGGATACTTTTTAGTTTTGGATTGATGGCGATCGTCAGAATATTTTGTTGTTGTCATCCGGAAAGACATTGACACTTCTAAAGTCTTTATGTTCCTCCGGATCAATAAAGGCGTAAGATATGATTATAACTTTATCTCCTGCGCCCATTTTTCGTGCGGCTGCACCATTTATGCTGATAATCCCTGAACCGCGCTCTCCCTTGATGACATAGGTCTCAAGTCGTTGGCCATTATTGATATTGAGCACCTGTACACGCTCACCTTCATATATATTGGCCGCCTCCAACAAATCCTCATCGATGGATACACTACCCATATAATTGAGATTGGCTTCTGTAACCGTGGCTCTATGTATTTTAGATTTTTTTACCTGTATGAACATTTTCTACTGTTTCTTTTTATTTTCTACAAATGACCTTTGAGTATCATATTGTCTATGAGACGCACCTCCGCGGCCCAGACAGCAGTACATGCTACTATGAGGTCTGATTCTGTACTCTCTTCCACATCTCTAAGCGTGTAACCATCAACAATATCAAAGTATTCTGGACGAAACCCCGGGATAAGTAAAGCTTGCCGAGCCCACTGTTTAATCTCGGGGATACTTTCGTTCTGCATACGTTTCTTCACTTCTGTTAAGACGTTGTAGATATTGTTGGCGTCACTTCGGATCTCCGGTAAGAGGCGTTTATTGCGCGAACTCATCGCCAGACCGTCCGCTGCTCTTTGTATCGGGCACACTACAAGCTCGATATCATACTTCAATTGTTTGAGCATATGTCTAATGATGGTAAATTGCTGAAAGTCTTTTTGTCCCATATAGAGTCTGTCACAATCTGTGATATCCACGAGCAATTTTACGACCTGCATCACACCTGCAAAGTGCCCGGGGCGGTGTGCTCCTTCCATGACCTTATCCAATCCTCTGAGATCGATATTGACGCTTGTGTTATACTCCTTGGGGTAGATCTCTTCAACACTCGGAACAAAGACAATATCACAACCCACTTCCTCCAGGCCAAGGCAATCCTGTTCCAAAGTCCGTGGATACTTCTCGAGATCTGTAGTCTCATTAAATTGTGTGGGATTGACAAAAATGCTACATATAGAGATATCACAATCTTGAATCGACCTTTTAATCAAGCTAAAGTGTCCTTTGTGCAAGGCGCCCATCGTCGGAGTAAATCCAATACTTCGGCCTTCTTTCTTGTGTCGCTCGATGAGGTCTTGAAGTGTCCGGCTATTAGTAACTACTAACATTGGGGTTATTTAATTTTTCATGCCATCGCCTCAATACATCTTCGGCGAGTTTGTTCTGAGGTGTATAATCCCTCTCGGGATAACCCTCATGCCCATATCCCTCCGGAAACCACTTCCAAAGAAATCCTCCGACCCAAAAGTCCTCATCCGAAAACTCTCCAAACAAAGCATCATATGCATTGGATTGTGCCCGCTCGTTGATGGGGATTTGTTTGACCTTTTTCTCCAATTCCCAAGTATTGCCGGCAGCACCATCGACAGAGAGATAGCCGTATTCGGTAAACAAGATCTTCTTGCCGTGTTTTTTGCTAAAAGATCTTAGTTTTTTGACGTGTTTGTTCCATTTGTAATCCAATAATAACACAAGCGGTGTTGTCATCGTCGTCAATGGGAAGTAAGCGCTGATTCCGATCAGATCCAAAGCATCCCAGAAAGGCATATGCTTATAGCTATCCCAATTGGCCGAATAGGTAAGCCTACCGTCATACTTCTTGCGTATATCGGTTATCAGATCCCTCCAGAATTGCTCGCGTTTTACGACACATTTGCGAAACTCTGTTCCTATACATATCATATCAACCTTGTGTTTTACGGCGATATCTACAAAACTCATGAGATATCCGCGATATGAATCTTCCCATATTTTCCAATCCTCTTCGGAATCAAAATCCATATTTCCCACCCATCCCCGTCGAATCCATACTTGAGGTTTGAGCATCACTTTGAGTCCGTTCTTCTTGGCCAATCGGATCGAGGTCTCTATCCCTTCTATCCGTTCACCCCACCATTGACGATCAGATCCCCAGATCACTTCAGGGCTTTGCTCTGATCTACTAAAAGCATAAGGAGCTAGTGCAATCCATTGGGCATTGACTTTTTTGATGTCAATCATAGGATCTGAGGCAAAGGCACGGGGAGGAGCCACCAAGGTGATACCCGTGATGCGCTCTGTCTCTTGACCTTCTATATGTGATGTACCCATCAATAGAATCACACCTATCAGCGTCCATGCCTTAGCACGCCACATCCGGTTGATCCATCTCACAAATCCTATATGACGCAAAGATTTAAGGATCGTAATTGCCAAAACAAATAAAATAACGGTAGGAATCATCTGTGGTAACATCGTCCAAAAGACTAACAGTAAAATCGAAACCAAAAGCGTTAAAAAAAACATAAGCTTCTTCCTCTGTCGTTTTAAAAACAAAGCACATATCGACCATGGAACCGTCCACAGCAAGTTATAGTTGTTGCTGCATACTGTGTGATCAGTCCCGATCCACATGAACAACATCACTATAAATGCAAGCGACAATGTCCCAAACCATGCTATATCCAGTCCCATCATGAATTTTTCATCTCCAGAAACGAAAAAGAGAAAAAATACTATGATTTCTAAAATCAAAAGAACCATAAAAAAGTGCTGCGGAGTCCAAAATCCCTCTTTCTCTACCACACCGGGAAAGGCAATTAGCGTACGCTTGGTCTCAATCAAATCTCCATCTTCATATGTCGCTTCCTGCAAATAATCATAAAAGTAATCGGGCAAAAACATCTGACCTCGACGTCCTGCAATCGCATCGGTACGTACTCCCAAAATCAAATCCATCCCAAATTTTGTCCATGGGTGACGATCCGTATGCGTATACAATAGTTGTCGGAATGTAAGCTCCACATCAAACTCCGGGCTATATTGAATCGAGCCAAGATTTAACTCCAGAATATCTCTGATACGAGTCACACAATTGTCAAAAAAGAAGTCATACTTATAATACCTATTGGACGCTTTAAGATTCTCTTCCAAGGCTCGCAACAACTGTATCTCCTGTTCATCGCTCAATGCCAATACCTGCTCTTTGACCCATCGTTTATCTCTGAGATATTCACGCATAAATCCGTCCATCGTTGTACGGCTCAGCGCATAATCCAATTGCCCCCTTAAAAACTTCACACCAAATCCCGGAGTATTAAAATCAAAGGTGCCATAATTATACACCACGTCAATATCCCTATCCTTGTCCCGAATTCTGATGGCACTATGTCCGAACAAGGCATACAGATCGCTACCTGCTCCACAAGTAAGGACAGATAGATGAAGACGGCTAGAATCTTTCTGAGCAATCAAGCCACTATATCCTAAAACAAAAAACAGTATGGCGATATTCCTGAGACTCATGAGAATAATGTTGGTCTCCGTCCTTTCATTTCTTCGGCAACTGCACGATCGGTATCCTTATTGGAGTCCAGCAATTGTTCTACAATGGATTGAAAATCTTCATTATTGCGATTTTGACTTAACTTGTATGAAGCTTCTACCCGATCGATCGACAATTCAAAACCCACGACGCCCTTCAGATGTCGGTCTAGGGATTGGGAGGACATATCATCGATCCGATAGCGGTTTTTTCTTCCTTCCTCGTATTGTTCTACCAGTAAGTACATAGCATCTAACAACTCCTTTTTATTCAATATCCGTGGTCTGCCATAAATATGAACGGCAATATAATTCCAAGTGGGCACATTGACATGTCCGTACCAAGAAGAAGATACATAAGTATGAGTATTCATAAAGATCGCCAGCATTTCCTCCCCCGATGCCAAGGTATGCCTCAGATCATTGCCCGCCGAAATATGACCAAGCAATCTGTGTGTTCCATTCTTTTTCTCAACGCTCATCGGCAAATGACATGCACGCATACCATCATCACTACAACCTAGGAGACATGCAAAACCATTTGCACGTATATAATCAAATATTTGATCTGTGTCATGAACTTGAAACGCCTTGGGCACATACATGGAACAAACTTAAGAGATGTTAGCAAAATATACAGAATACTTTACAGCCAAAATACTTGGTCACCTCATACAATTCATATCAAACGACAGATCATCTACGTTTCACTCGAGTATAAACGCCTTGAAATCCGGTTAAGTACAGTACAGTTTATAAATTAGCGCTATGAGCAACCCACTTGGTGACACGATAATCGCCCTTTCAACGCCACAAGGCGAAGGTGCGATAGCTGTAATACGATTATCCGGTTTCAATGCCATCACTATCGTTGATGCATACTTCCATGGCAAGAGCTTGGTCGATGTGCCGAGTCATACGGTACATTATGGTAAGATAAAAGATGAATCCGGACGTATTTTGGATGAATGCCTGATCAGTGTCTTCCGAGCACCACGAAGCTATACCCGAGAAAACGTAGTCGAAATCAGCTGTCACGGTTCCCCCTATATCATCCAGCAGATCCTACTTCTTTTTATACGCCACGGAGTACGACAGGCAGAACCAGGAGAATTTACCCTGAGGGCTTTTCTCAATGGACAGTTGGATCTCAGTCAAGCAGAAGCCGTAGGAGACCTTATAGCGGCAGACTCTTCTATAAGCCATGACCTCGCAATGCAACAGATGCGCGGAGGATTTGCCGATAATATCAAAGTTCTCCGTCAAGAGTTGATAGACTTTGCTGCGTTAATAGAATTAGAATTGGATTTTGGAGAAGAAGATGTAGAGTTTGCTGATAGAGACAAATTAGAAAAGTTGGTTCTTAAAATCAAGAATGTGATCAGTTCCTTGATAGACTCATTTGCGCTGGGCAATATTCTCAAAAATGGTGTGCCTACTGTCATCGCCGGCAGACCCAATGCAGGAAAATCTACCCTTCTCAATGTCCTCCTCAATGAAGACCGTGCGATCGTCTCCGAGATCCCTGGTACAACGAGAGATACGATCGAAGAAACCCTCACCATCAATGGGATCGTCTATCGACTTATCGATACCGCTGGTATCAGACAAGCTCAAGATCAAATAGAGGCCATCGGAATTGACAAAACAAAAGAAAAAATATCGAAGGCACAGATTGTCATGTACATATATGATGTCATAGAAACTACGCCTCAACAATTATGGCAAGATGCAAGCACATACCTAGGCAACAATGACCAAATATTCAATCCTGATAAAATAGTGTTCATCGCCAACAAAATGGATCTCAATCCATATACTTCCCCCGAGGATTATTATAAAGAAGGTATGATAGACAAGAACAACCTCATCACCCTATCGGCCAAAAATAAAATGAACATATCATACCTCAAAGATCACCTATATCAGATGGTGATCGATCATCCACAAGCCCTCAACCAAACTATCGTTACCAACACAAGACATTATCAAGCACTTAGAGATACCATCTCATCGCTTGACAAAGTATTGGATGGACTGGTCACCGGAGTAACGGGAGACTTTATCGCCATGGATATCCGCAGCGCCTTGCGCGCTCTTGGTGCAATCACAGGAGAGATATATACAGATGATCTGCTGGATAGTATTTTTGGGAGATTCTGTATTGGGAAGTGATCCCCAAAAACATATGTGAGAGATCGCTCCATTTACCTTTTCTCAAACAACAATACCCCCATTGCACGCCGATCCTTGACATTGACAGTCTTGATCGTCTCAAGAAGTTGTATGTTATACTGATCACACACTTGATCTATCAGATCGTACGTCATTAGAAACCGGTTTGTTCCATCTGGCAACCTATAGACTCCATCTCCAATATCAACGAGCAAATCCGGTTTTAGTCCAAACTTAGTTGTCATTCTTATAAAAAGCGACCCTCTTGATTTCAAAACCCGAATGTGCTCTGAAAACATCCGGACAAAGTGATCCTTAGATCGAGCAAAGTGAAATACTGCACTTGATATGATATGATCAAAAGCGCCATCTTCATACGGCATCTCAATCAATCCCCCTTGTTGAATACGATGCGCTATAGTGGCATATCTCTCTTGACACTTCAAGATACTGACAGGGTTCATGTCGATACCATGAATCTCAATGTTCAATCTATAAAACAGATCAATATGTCGTCCATTGCCACAGCCGGCATCCAATATACAATCACTTGATCGATATAGGCCTTTCATCAGTTGATCGATAAGATAGATGTCTGATCTGCCTAGAACAGAGCGTAGCGTTTCTAATTTCATGATCCTATCGGTCTAATATATGACATCAATCACGAAGATAGTATAACGATATATATCTGCACTTATCATCGATTCGGTTTTAATAGCAGTAGAAAAAAGCTTGGATACCTTTAGGGTCACCTGCAAATAGGTCGTTTTGCATAAAACAGATAAGCGCTCCATATGAGAAAGACTACAAACAAAAAAATTACCTTAGCGACTCACCTGCAACATAAAGACAGAACTAACACAGGATGAGTTTACTAGTTGATTTAGAGACGCGATGCGATAACAAATGTGAGTTGTGTGGTTCCCATACAACTTTGGAAGCCTACCTCGTACCTCCAAAGGTTGAAAACATAGTCGTCAACCAAGTGGCCATCTGTGATAAATGTGAATCTCAAATCCGCAATCCTGATCTTATAGATTCCAATCACTGGAGATGTCTCAATGATAGCATATGGACACCTGTTCCTGCCGTGCAAGTTCTCTCCTATCTAATACTTCAACAACTCAATGAAGACGGTTGGGCTCAAGATCTACTCAGTATGATTTACCTCGATGACGAGACCCTTGAGTGGGCACAGGCACTTGAAGCAGAAAAAGCCAATGCTATCGTCCATAGGGATAGCAACGGTAACATCCTTCAAAATGGAGATACCGTCGTATTGATCAAAGATCTCGATGTCAAGGGAACCAATTTCGTCGCCAAAAGAGGTACAGCAGTCCGACGAATCTCATTGGTAACAGACCATCCAGAACAGATACAAGGTCGCATCAATGATCAGACCATCATCATCCTGACAAAATACGTCAAGAAGTAAAAATCTCTTCAAGATTTGATTCAGTTTTAAGGTGTCATCTTTAGTGGCTTGACATAGTGATTCTTGCTCGTTGTGAGGTGCACTTGATAACTCGCATCCATCAGCTTACGAGTAGTAATACGTTTAGCATAGTATCCCGGATTCTTGACATTGTGATTCAATAGTGTCGTTACAATCGATCCTTGATGATTTCGGATTTCCAATAGCACACTTGACGGCTCGGGCACATAGTAGTGTATCCACAGATCTTCTGTTTCCTCAATCGGTGTTATCATAAGCGGACTATTGTCAATTTTTCTTTTCAAGAGACTTTCTTGATCTTTTGAAATCAACGTAGCTACGGTGTTGCAATCACCTATCTGAAATTCAATAACAGAACCTGGAGACCCTTCAAATCCCGGATATAGTTCTATCTGTTCGAGTGCCATCAACGATACATCACTTGGTGCAGATATCAAACTTGAAGATCCCAAAAACTTTATAGCTGTATATCTCGATAAAGTCAATAGAGAGTCACCCAGCATAAGTGTATCTTGGGCACAATCATTGACCGTAGGCATACGACCCATACAATTGCAATCCGCATCAAAGACATCCCCTATGGTATTGGGATCTGCATCATCACAGGGATCACCTAACAGACCACAAGTACGTGCCATAAAGGTCATTTTGCTGATGCCTCTGCACATACTTGTCCCATCTAGAGAAGTCACCAGAATATAACGTACTTCGATTCCGCCAAAATCCGGGCCTATAAAACCCGAATAATCCGAAGATCCGCTCGCTTGCGACCAATTGTACGACCCGAGATTTGTCCAATTGCTGCCATCAATAGAATAGTCTATAATTACATTTTCAAAACCCTGATTGACGCCTCCGGTCACATTGTAATTCCAGACATGACTAGACCAAACTCGATGATTGCTACCTAAGTCATATAATATCCAATGAACCATGCCATGGATTGGATTGGGTGAAGTAGATACAGCACATGACAACCAAGATGCATCGGCACGGTTATCCATTTGATCTGTGAGATCACACGGTGGATAGGGCACATAACTTGCGAGCGGATCATCACAATCCGGCCCACTACACGGCATTCCTACACAATTGCAATTGGCATCAAATGCATCGTTATTGGTAAACGGATCGCCATCATCACACAGTGTTCCTTGAGGTATGCAAGAAATCTCACAATCATAGTCAATGATATAAAATGATGGTATGCGCTTCCAGGTATCTAATTGCGTAAAAGGTGTCTTCCAAAACACGCCAAAATGCTCAGATCCGGAACCTTCCTTATGATTTAATTCGATGTAGTAGTATTGATCTGAAGACAGATAAATAGGTCCAGTGGATTGATAGATATATTTGTCGTGTTGTGTCGTACCTGTCGAAGAGCTAATCAGGATCTGATGAGTCTGTTTTAACGCGGGATCCTCATTACTACTAACAAAAAATATAGCTCGGTCACTACCGGTGATATTAAACTCATAATACCCGTCAACAGGTACAGACAAAAACGCCTGTATCAATGTACCAAACGAATCCCGTAGGTATTGTCGATTCATGCTCAACTCCTCCAATACTTGATATCGATCAGGCATAGCAGGATAAGAAGGCGCCATATAAAGATCATTGAGATCCCCACCGGGAATCTGATCATACGAATAAGATTCTAATTCGAATCTCTGGCCGGAACAATTGGATGTGGATTGGGGTATCCCAACACAATTGCAATGACCGTCGTGTTGGTCATCTGAAGTGGTTGGGTCATTGTCATTGCAAGGCGTCCCGCGTGTAGGGCAGGGACTCGGCAGACAATCTACATTGGCAATGTATTGGCTGGACACAAAACTCCAATCCACCAATCCAGTAAATGTAGTTTTCCACCACAATGAAGCGTGATCCCGTCCTCCTCCTTCAACATGGTGCAACTCAAAATAGTAATACTGTCCGGCCGTCAAGGGTATCGCCCTGCTATTCTGCTCCGGGTATTTGTCATGTTCTTCGCGATTTGTATAATTGTTGACATACGCTTCTAATTGCAGGTTGTCTGGGTTTTCATTTGAACTCAAATAAAACCGTATTTTATCATCTCCAGTTACATTAAAGACAATACTTTCCGTATTAGGCACCATTATAAATCCACTGATGACAGAACCATAGAAGTTGTCAAAATTGACTGGAGACTGAACTGAATTGATAATACTTGTTCCGTCAGGGGCATTGGGAAAGAACTCTAGTGCGCTTAGCTCTCCCCATTCGTCATCAGGGAGATTTCTCCAATATGACCATGACACTTCACCTTGTGTCCCAACACACACTTGTGAGCACACTTGACCCGTGCCGGATATTATAATTATAATTGCGATGAAAAGGAATCTGATCTGCTTTGATTTCATTGGCCACAACATATTAATATGATTCAAACATTCCCAATGGAGCATAACTTCCCGAAGGGCTACTCGGGCACCCCGGGTCATAAAAATTGCATAAATTGGGAAGTATATAATTTAAATCATTGGGGCTTACACCAAACCACAATGCGATTTCAGCATAAAACTCATCTACAGATGTTGTGGGCAACATACGGCCTCTTTCATTCAAGTTAATGTTGTTGCCATCCAAGTATAATGAGGGGTATGTCCCGTAAATCGTACCGCCATTTATGGCACCGCCCATGATCATCTGGTTGCCACCCCATGCATGATCTGACCCATTGCCATTGGTTGTTAAAGTCCTGGCAAAGTCCGAAATAGTAAAAGTGGTCACTTGATCCTGAAGCCCCATTTCGATGAGTGAAGCGTTGAACTCTCCTAGGGCATTGCTTAATATAGGGAGCATATTGGCTTGGTTACCAATGACATTGTCATGGTGATCCCAACCACCGAAAGTTGTAAAAAATATCTGTCGGCTTGCCCCCAAATGCTGGTGAACATTAATTACCTGTGACATCATTCTAAGGTCATTAGAAAGTCGAGTATTCGAAAACACAGTTGTCAATGGACTCCCTTTTCCCAGTGCCGATCCAAACAGTTTTATACTCTCTTGAGATTGTCTTGTAAGGGTACTATATGTTTTTTGAAAAATATTGGAATATACATCTTCAACCATACTTTCTACTGCTTGGTCTCTCGTCTGATTTAGAAACCCACCATTACTGTACCATGAAGGCAAGCCATCTATACCTATATTTTGAGCAGTAGTATTGTTGTTGATTGCATACTCTATCGTCTGTTGTCCCGCTTGGAAACGATTTTTCCCATCTAGGGATATGTTCATAGATATCTGCGGGATGCTGTTCATGTCACCCAATATATCTGCCATTCTCCCTCCCACGCCAAATGCCGATCTGCTCTGTGGTACAGAAGTCTGCCACTGCATGATCTGATCACTGTGAGAGTACAACCCCAAAGGCAATTTCTTCAATCCTGATTGATATTCTGCGGCATTGGATATCGGCTCTATGAGTGTTCCTATATTGGCTATAAAGGCAAGATCTCCGCCATCAAAAAGATCTCTAACTTGACCCATGCCACCGTGTACGGCAAATGTACGTCCCGCTTGATTATAATTGAGTGGCAACAATTCTCCCTGACTAAAATTATTGCTTAATGCCAATGTAGTCCTTACAGCCGCATAATCATTGTACTCTGAAGATTGTGTAGGTACAAGGACATTGTACGTATCTGCTCCCCCTGCAAGTAGAATACATACAATGGCTTTATAATCTGATGCATTGTTAATAATATGTGGTCTTGCCGCTGCGGTGTTAATCAACCCTAAATTAAGAGCTGTGGATAGAAATGTTGTTGATCCGATTGCTGCACAACTGGCTTGCCCCAAAAACTTTCTTCTTGAAATCCTTTTTTTATGATGCATTGTTTCGGTTATCTGTTGATTAAAAATTCGGGAGCACTCATCACCAAGTAGATGCCAATTCTCACTCTTTGCTCTAAATCCTCTTGGTCATCTTTGGGGAACTCCTTCAGTGCATTGATGATAAGATCCGTGGATCGGGCGGTCAATCTCCCTTGAGCTAAAACAAGGTTCAATCGATCTACCAATTGATGCAATCTGTCATCCGTTGCAATTGCAATCTCATCCGAAAGCTGGAAATATGATTTTTCATTGTCCGGAATGGTCTCATTGTCATACAATCGCCATTCATCCGCAGGGCGATCTCGTACAATCCAATCATTCAATCCATTGAGATAACCGATTATAGATTGACTGTTGACAATCTGAAATTCGGGAGCCACCTTCCCTGCTTCCTCAATAGGTCCAATGGGCTGGTGATCGGGGAGAAAAAACCCAAAGACACTTGGTGAAGTAAAGGGTTTCTGATTTATCTCCGTTTCTATACCTCTCATGGCATTGCGATATTTGCCACTATCAGTGGTCAAATCAAAAGCTTTACACAATTGTACATATCTGACAAATGGCTCTCTAAGTTTTCCAAAATTCACATCGTTGCCTTGGGCGCAATCCCGGGCTTCATCATCCAACAGTATCGTGCGTATCACGGATTTTAAGTCACCTCGAATACCACTTCCATTGTCATTAAATACAGACGCTACGCGAGCGATATATCCGGGACTTGGATTGGATGTAACCAATCTCTGTATTAATAACTTGCCTATGAAGGGGCCGACATTGGGATGACTAAATACATTGTTGATTGCATCTGATATATCCGCATCTCCATCAATTGGATTGCGATCCGGAACCACAAATCCATTGAGTAAAAATTTGGATCCGGGCTCATGCATCTCATTGAGCATCTGCATTGGAACATTATAGCTCTGATATGTCTGAGGCCCTCTAAAAAACTGATTGCGTTGCAATGGCCTATCACCCCACATCAGTCCGGTGAATACTTTAGAAAACTCACTGATTCGATCATTGTCGTAGGTCGGAATAGGACTGCCTTGGGCATCAAGTTTACGACTACCATCGAGATTCAATTCAAACAAGCCGATTGAGAAAAGTTGCATCAACTCTCGGGCGTAATTTTCATCCGGAAATCTATTTCTCGTCGTATCGGTCTTGGGATTGTTGATAAATGTCAAGTAGTTGCCCATAGCCGGGTGATAGGTAATATCTTGAAGCAACTCCTTATAATTGCCAAATGCATGCTTTAAAAACAAATCATAAAAATCACCAAATGCATATGGGTTGTTACCAAATCCAGAATTGCGCGAAATCACCAGAATCTCACTCAATGCAAATGCAACTCTCTGTCGAATGTAATCAGCTTGTGTCATATGGTACTGCCACCAAGTATAGTCCCAAAACAATATACTGGCATTAGCCTCGGGGTTGTTCTCGCCGATTTTGCGATAATCATGATATGCGGTCACTTGAGTCAACATAGAAGGCCCTACCGGCAAGGAAAGCTGCTCATCCACCCAATCCTCATATCCCTCGAGTGCTATAGATTCTATGGTTTCAAAGTTGACGCCAAATGATGATTGAGCTGCCAATTTAGCTGCTGCATTATAATTGGGTAAAAATCCCGTCCGAAGCAAAGTGTTCAATGGCTTTGCGCTAGGGTCACTACTGGAAACATTTACTCCGTCCGTATTGCCTGCACCTATAACTTCCAAGACCCCTTGAGCTATCATGACATTCACTAGAAGACATGTCGTAATTATATATATAAATCGTGTCATACTTAATCTTGAAGTACTTATTTAATCGAATTGAACAGTGTAACTAATAAAATATTCTGATGTCCATAGGACTCCTCGAATACCTTTATTTACTAATTGCAATTCTTTATTCTCGATTCAACATACTATTTGTCACCATACAAGTGCAAACAATATACAGATATACTCTTCATGCCAGGTTGAGAGAGTCAAGGCAAATGGTCATCTACCTTGCATATGCGACAAATCTAATCAGCCTCTTGCTATTCAATCCTATGGAAAACCCGAAGATACAATATATAATGAAAATAATAATGTGTTTATGGTAAAAAATGAGATTTTAGAATACAATACAAAACACAATACAGGAGTAGCAATTTATACTCCATGATAGCAAATATGCTCCCGTCAGAACTAACATACAACTCCATAATAATCTCAAAAATGGTGATCTTCTGATGTCTCCGATCGATGATGAAAATAGGTGCTTTCTGTTACTTAAAGTTCTACTTATTTCATCTATCTTCCGTGCAACAAAACTTCATAAGCATGCAAAATCATCATACGGTTCTGATCATCGGAGGAGGAACTGCAGGCATCATGGTCGCCTCCCTCATGAAGCGCAAAGATCCACAAATAGGGATCGCCATCATCGAGCCATCCGATGATCATTATTATCAAGCGGCTTGGACATTGGTTGGAGCCAATACTTACGACTATGATAAAACCCGCCGGAGTATGCGATCCCTCATCCCCGATGGAGTAACATGGATCCAAGAATACGCTGACAAGATTGATCCTCAAAACAAGTCTGTAAGGACACGAGAAGGCAACAAATTTACCTATGAATATTTAGTAGTTGCTCCGGGGCTCGTTATGGCTCCGGAGTTGGTCGATGGACTTACCGAAGCTATGGATAAGGGTATGGTCTGTAGCAATTATACCGATCCCAACCACACGTGGGAAGTATTGCAAAAGTTTCAGCAAGGCACTGCCTTATTTACACAACCGACGACACCCATCAAATGTGGTGGTGCCCCTCAAAAAATCATGTATCTCGCCGATGACTACTTTAGAAAATCAGGAAAGCGCAAAAACATCGATATGGTGTTTGCGACACCGGGCACGGTGATATTTGGTGTCCCGGAGATAAAAAAAACCTTGCTTGAAGTCAATGACCGGAAGAACATCAATCTAAGGTTTGGCTATAATCTTGTGGGAGTTGACGCCAAGGAACAAATCGCATGGTACACAATGGCAGAACACCAACGTGAAAGAAATCCCGTGAAGGTCGAAATCATTAATGATGGTGATCGAAAAGGCATACGATATGGGATGATGCACCTCGCACCTCCTCAAGCAGCACCAAAATTCATCCGGGATTCAACGCTTGTCCATGAGGACAAGTGGATATCGGTCGATTCGGGCACCCTTCAACATACGCGATATCCCAACATATTTGGACTTGGAGATGCTGCAGGTCTTCCGACAGCCAAAACAGGTGCTGCCATTAGAAAACAAGTACCCATTGTCGTTGAAAATATCCGGCGACTTCTCAAGGCGCAAGCACTGAGCGACAACAAATACAATGGATATTCATCATGTCCGTTGGTAACGGGCTATGGAAAAATGGTTTTGGCAGAGTTTGATTACGACAACAACTTTACGCCGGATCCCAAGCTAAAGCAAATGCTCATATTCGATTCTTCCAAAGAACATTGGAGGTTGTGGATGCTCAAAAAGTATATATTGCCGTATTTATATTGGAACAAAATGATGAAAGGTATAGAAGTATAGCTTAGGTATATGAGATGTTGACTCGATCGATTTTGTTGTATTTATCATCAAAATTCACTTTAGAGGATCAATAATCGTAGTAAAGTGTTATTTTGCTTACTGTTTTTCTTTAAAGCAAAGGAAGGTTTTAAAAAATTTGGTTGATTTTTATGAAGCATAGGTTTGTTCTTGAATAGATATTGTATTCACTTTTTGTCGTAAATAACACAAGGAGATATAAGTATAAATAGCTGATTTTCAACACTTTAAAAGCATATCGCTATATGGAATAGCGATACTTGAACAACGTTACCCGAACTTTGTAGAGGAGGAAAACACAACAACCACCGCAGGTCGTCATCATCTACCCGCGTTGTAAATAACTAGGTCTGTTTGTCTTTGGGATGCCCTACGGACAACAGAGATTGGTAACTGAACTTAATTTTGAATGCGTATGACACACATACACACAACTAAAGGTTTGTACACCCCGCAACTCGAATCGGATGCTTGTGGCATAGGGATGATTGCACAACTCGACAAGGTATATTCCCATCAGATTGTTTCAGATGCGTTGACGATGCTTGAACGTATGGAACATCGTGGAGCATGTGGTTGTGATCCAGAGAGTGGAGATGGTGCCGGTATTTTGATTCATCTGCCCCATCAACTTTTTGTCAATGAGGATCTCGGTTTTGTTTTGCCCTCTGAGGGCAGCTATGGAGTCGGATGTTTTTTTATGCCTAAAGGTAAGCACTATGATGAGCTGATGAACATCACCCGATCCTGTGCAGAGGGTATAGGTTTGGAGATTTTGGGGGTTCGTACTGTACCTGTCAACAGCGAGATACTGGGTGTCACCTCATCTGCTACGGAGCCGGATATATATCACATATTTTTTCAAGCTTTTGAAGACATAAGCCAAAAGGCATTGGAGCGAAAGTTTCTCATTTTACGAAAGGAAGTGACACATAAAGTCTGGGATCTATATGATCAATATGACAATGATTTTTACATTCCGTCTATTTCTTCCAAGACCCTTGTGTACAAAGGGCAATTGACTTCTACGCAAGTCCGCAACTATTATCAAGATCTTAAAAATCCCTTGCTCAAGTCAGCCATAGCATTGGTACACTCCCGATTTAGCACCAATACAATGCCACAATGGAAACTGGCACAACCCTTTAGAATGATTGCTCACAATGGTGAAATCAATACGATTGAAGGAAACAAAAACTGGTGGATCGCTCGAGAAAAAAACGTAAAAAGTGATTTCTATACCGAAGAAGAATTGGAAAAGCTCTTCCCCTTGTTTAACCCTACCAATAGCGACTCATCCATCTTTGACAATGTGGTAGAGTTTTTTGTACACAATGGACGCACTCTGCCGCATGCGATGATGATGATGATACCCGAGGCATGGCAGAATGCACAACACATCTCGGATGACAAACGGGCATTTTACGAATATCACGAAGCACTAATGGAACCTTGGGATGGTCCGGCAAGTATGTGTTTTACAGATGGCACACTTATCGGTGGGACTCTGGATCGCAATGGACTGCGTCCGTCGAGATACTGCCTCACAGAAGATCATCGCCTCATTCTTGCATCGGAGACGGGTGTACTTCCGATGGATCCCGCTACTATCATATACAAAGGTCGATTAGAGCCCGGTAAAATTCTCATCGCAGACCTCGACGAGAAACGCGTCATCGGTGATGAGGAGCTCAAGAATATTATATGTAATCGCCTACCTTATAAATCTTGGGTGGCAGAAAGCAAAATCGAAATAGCAGATTTAAAGCCTCAACTTCCATTCAAGGAAACACCCAAAGAGGATCTCATCGCCATTCAGACCGCGCAGGGATTCACCAGAGAGGATGAAGACCTTATCCTGAGTAGCATGATCGCTAATGGCAAAGAACCCATTGGATCTATGGGAGCAGACATCCCATTGGCGATATTGTCTAAATACACACAACATATCGCCAGTTACTTCCGGCAACAATTTGCCCAGGTCACCAACCCTCCGATCGACTCCTTGCGTGAAAGCGCCTATATGACGCTCAAAACCATCCTAGGAGGTTGTGACAATATATTGAATATAGACTCCAATGCAACACAATTTATCAGCCTTCCGAGTCCCGTGCTCAACTGTAGAGACTTCGGCAAATTAAAACATATCGATTATGGTGGCTTTACATCGCAAACGATAGATTGCACCTTTTCCAAAACCTATAGATCAGGAGATTTGCGACGAGCAATCGAAGGGATTTGCTTGAAGGTTGCTACCTTTATAGACCAAGGTACCCGCATCATTATCTTAGACAACAATCAAGTCAATCAAGATAGAGTACCCATACCTTCCTTGTTAGTGGTTGGAGCTGTGCACCACAGCTTGGTCAGCACAGGTCGGAGACAGGCCATCTCTCTCATCATACAGGGTGGTGACATCATCGAGTCTCACCACTTTGCTACCCTATTGGGATATGGGGCTGATGCCATCTACCCTGAACTCACCTTTTCTGTAATCAGATCCCTATTTGCACAAAATAAAATCAAAAATGTTGCAAGTGTCGGCAAAGCACTGCGAACATATATAAAAGCGGTCGATAAAGGTCTGCTAAAAATCATGTCCAAGTTGGGTATTTCTACGGTTCAATCTTATCGAGGTGCACAGACGTTTGAAGCATTGGGGATCGGCAAAGAAGTCATTGATATGTGTTTCAAAGGTACCATCTCACGTATCGGAGGCTTGACATTTGATATGTTGGCCAAGGAAGCATTGCTCAAGCATAGCATTGCGTATGAAGATAGCAGAACGCCACAAGAGCTGGTTGATATGGGTGTTTTTCAATGGAAGCGTCGTGGAGAATATCACCTCTTCAACCCCACTACAATCCATCTACTACAACATAGTACGCGTACCAACAATTATGAAATCTATAAAAAATTTGCGAAAGCAATCAACGAGCAAGAATCACATCTTTGTACACTCAGAAGTCTGTTACAGATCACGGCAACCGATCCCATTCCCCTAGACGAAGTAGAACCTGTGGAGTCTATACTCAAGCGATTTGCTACTGGTGCAATGTCCTTTGGCTCGATATCTCATGAAGCCCACACTACCTTGGCAATTGCCATGAATAGAATCGGCGGCAAAAGCAACAGCGGCGAAGGTGGTGAAGATGAAAGCCGGTTTGAACCCTTGGAAAATGGAGACTTGATGAGATCCGCCATCAAGCAAGTCGCCTCGGGCAGATTTGGCGTGACCATCAATTATCTCACCAATGCCAACGAGTTGCAGATAAAAATGGCGCAAGGTGCTAAACCCGGAGAAGGGGGACAACTCCCTGGTCACAAAGTCAATAAGTGGATCGCACGCGTACGCAATAGTACTCCGGGGGTAGGATTGATATCACCTCCACCTCACCATGACATATACTCTATAGAAGATCTTGCTCAGCTTATTTTTGATCTTAAAAATGCCAATCGGCAAGCACGTATTTCTGTCAAATTGGTATCCAAAGCCGGCGTTGGAATCATCGCATCCGGAGTCACTAAAGGCAAGGCAGATCACATCCTCATTGCAGGACATGACGGAGGTACGGGAGCCTCTCCGCTGAGTTCGATACGCTACGCCGGATTGCCGTGGGAATTGGGTCTGGCCGAGACACATCAGACCTTGATACTCAATCAAATCAGAAACCGTGTCGTCCTGCAAGCAGACGGACAAATGCGCACGGGAAAAGACCTTGCAATTGCTACACTACTTGGTGCTGAAGAATGGGGTATTGCCACTGCTGCCTTGGTTGTAGAAGGCTGTATCCTCATGCGCAAATGCCACCTCAATACATGCCCCGTAGGTATCGCTACTCAAGATCCCGACTTGCGCAAAAAATTTAGTGGAAAGGTCGAAGATGTGGTCAATTACTTTTACTTTTTAGCTCAAGACTTACGTGAAATAATGGCATCGTTGGGATTTCGTTCAGTCAATGAAATGGTCGGAAGAACAGATAAAATCAAGATCCGCAAAGATCTCAACCACTGGAAATTAGAAAGCCTTGATCTCTCACCGATTTTATATCGCGACCCCCTCGCCGACAGCCAATCACAATATCAATGCGTCCAGCAGGATCACTTGATCGACGATGTCCTCGATCGCAGATTGATCGAATATACCCTACTTGCACTCGAAGACAAAATCAATATCAACAGTGTATTTGAAGTGATGAGTACAGATCGTGCAGTGGGTACAATGCTGTCCAACGAAATCGCCAAAAGATATGGCAGTGAAGGTCTCGAAGAAGATGCCATCAATTTTAGATTTCACGGATCTGCAGGACAGAGCTTTGGAGCTTTCGGTGCCAAGGGACTGACTTTTACGCTCGAAGGTGATGCCAACGACTATTTTGGCAAAGGTCTTAGTGGTGCCAAACTGATTATCAGTCCCGATCGCCATGCTACGTTCATCCCTCAAGACAACATCATCGTCGGCAATGTCGCTCTTTATGGAGCTACATCCGGGCAAGTTTATATCAAAGGGATGGCCGGCGAGCGATTTGCTGTACGCAATAGTGGTGCAAACGCCGTAGTCGAAGGGCTTGGAGCCCATGGATGCGAATACATGACCGGAGGCCAAGTCGTCGTACTGGGTGAGATCGGTCCAAATTTTGGTGCCGGAATGAGTGGAGGTATCGCCTATCTCTATGATCCTATCAATATCGCCAAGCAAAATCTCAATATGGAGACACTTTTGATAGAACGTCCCGATCAAGCGTGTTACGACGAATTGCGACTAGCCATTCGCAACCACTTTAAATGGACGGGTAGCCTGCGAGCACTCGAAATACTTCAACATTGGGACAAGGCGAAGACTGATTTTATCAAAATCATGCCCGTGGAGTACAAAAGAGCACTGGCAGAATCTAAGAAAATACATCAATCTGTTTCCAGCTAAAACACTATATCAATATGGGAGACTTAAAAGGGTTTATGAAGTATCCGCGCACCATGCCTCAAAAGCGCACTGTTAAAGATAGAATCAAAGACTATCGCGAGATCTATCTTCCGATGGACGAAAAAACTATACTACATCAAGCGGCTCGATGTATGGATTGTGGAGTCCCATTCTGTCATAGTGGATGCCCCTTGGGCAATATTATACCGGATTTTAATGATGCAGTATATGAACAAGATTGGCACAAGGCCTATCAAATACTCACTAGCACCAACAATTTTCCCGAATTTACCGGAAGGATTTGTCCTGCACCTTGTGAAAAAGCCTGCGTCCTCGGTATCAACAACGATCCCGTAACCATCGAATATATAGAAAAGACGATCGCCGAACGAGCATTTGAAGCAGGATGGGTCAAACCCCACACACCGATCCGTCGCAGTCATAAAACAGTCGCCGTTGTGGGTTCCGGCCCGGCCGGTATGGCAGCCGCAGACCAACTCAATAAAGCAGGACACACCGTTACGCTCTTTGAGCGCAATGATCAGATGGGAGGATTGCTGAGATATGGGATCCCCGATTTTAAACTCGAAAAACACATCATCGACCGCAGGCTGCAAATCATGCAAGACAGTGGCATCGCACTCCGTACCAATACCAATATCGGCGTGGACATTGATGCCCGTACGCTATTGCAGGAATATGATGCGATCGTACTCACCGGTGGCAGTACAATACCTCGAGATCTCAATATTTCCGGTCGCGATCTCTCCGGAATCTACTTCGCCATGCAATACTTAGAACAAAGCAATCGTCAAGTAGCCGGTCAGACCACACCGGCAGACCAAGAGATTCTCGTCAAGGACAAGCATGTGATCGTCATCGGTGGAGGTGATACAGGAGCAGACTGTGTCGGTACTTCCAATCGCAAGGGTGCCGCTTCCGTGACACAGATCGAGTTGCTTGAGCAACCTCCATTAGAAAGACATGAGAGCACTCCTTGGCCACTATGGCCCATGCAATTGAGGACTTCCACATCCCACGAAGAGGGTGCCAACCGCCAATGGTCGATACTCAGCAAAGCATTTATAGGCAATGACAGAGGACAATTGACAGGTCTGGAGGTAGTGGATATCGAGTGGTATTATGATGAAGGACAAGGACGATCTACCTTTCGGGAAATAAAAGGTACACAACGAGTTATCCCTTGTGATCTTGTTTTTGTTGCCGTAGGATTTTTGCACCCGCAACATAAAGGCCTCCTTGCAGATCTTGATGTTGACCTCGACAGTCGCGGCAACGTAGCTACCCCTCCCAACCATTTCGATACATCGATAGATAAAGTCTTTGCGGCGGGAGATATGAGAAGGGGGCAATCACTGGTCGTCTGGGCGATATCTGAAGGACGTGAAGCAGCCGTAGAGGTCGATCGATATCTTTCTGATGGAAAAACCAAGCTGAATTCTAAATCCTACTCGAAACTTTTGGTATAATAGCAGTTGTTATATAGCTTTACAATAATTGTCACTATGGAACAGAATATAGAAGATACTATTAAACAAGGCAAAGAAGGCTTTAATAAAGCCATCCAACACTTTAAAGATGAATTGCGCAAGGTGCGTGCAGGCAAAGCCTCACCTGCAATGCTCAATGGTATCATGGTATCCTATTACGGTTCGCCAACACCACTCAATCAAGTAGCCAATATTTCAACCCCGGATTCTAAGACATTGTCCATCCAACCGTGGGAAAAAAATCTCCTCGGTGATATCGAAAGAGCCATATTTGAAGCCAATCTAGGGCTAACACCAATGAATGACGGCGAATTTGTAAGAATATCCATCCCGACGCTGACTGAAGAGCGTCGTCGCGATCTCACAAAACAAACCAAACACTTGGGTGAGGAAGCACGCATTGCCCTGCGCACAATACGCCATAAGATGATGGACTTTATAAAAAAAGAAGTCAAGGACGGTTATCCAGAAGATGCAGGCAAACGCAGAGAAGCAGAAGTGGAAACCATGTTGAAAGAATATTACTCGAAAATAGACGAACTCCTCAACGCCAAGGAAAAGGAGATTATGACTGTTTAATAAGAAGCATTGATCTATCTTCGAACGTATAAATCCCTACTCCAGACACTTCTTGATTGATGTTGTAGGTACAACTGTACATGAGTAGCCTTACTTGCTATTCTGTATATTTACTATAGCCTAATCCAATAATTCCCCTTAATCAGTATTAATATAGGTTTTTAGCTCCTATATGATCTTCATCGGCTGGCGTTGAGCTAGTGATTTTCCAATTTCTTCAATGCTTTCCCTCCTATTTTTTGTTTTTTTGGCTTTGTTGATAATAACCGGTCAAAGGTACATCCCAAGTTGTCTATACTGAATTTTATAACTAAGAAACCTCAAATAATATCCAATAGCCGGAGGGAGGTCAGCCCGAAGGGCTGTTGAATTAGAAGCAAATCACATAGCTCTCGGAATATCATATTCGAAATTAATTAGGGCATCGCAATATTGATCTAAAATCCAAATGCCAACCAACTATCCAGTTCCGGCGTTACATGATAGGTATCATATATTCCAATCTTCATAGTCAACCAATAACTCCAGTGGGATTTAGACCCACTGGAGTATTACCTACTAATTCGAGGCAGAGTAAAGTACAAGCATTAGTTTAGATTATCCATGGTGTTTAGCCTTACTCACCAAAGTGGTAAGTTGCTTTGGCTATAATAGTTCGTCCTATCTGAGGCATATTGGGTAGAGCACGGTACTTGGAATCAAACAAATTAGTAAATCCGAGATCTAAATTGATTCCATTTTCTAATTGATATCCAATGCTAAAGTCCACTAGGTTCCTAGCATCTACAACACCATTGTACTGACCCAAGTCAGCATTAAAACTACCATCATGTTGAAAACTCAAGGCTCCCCTTAATCCTGACTCTGGAGTATAAGATGCACCAAATCTATACTTTCCTTTAGGAGTGTTTAAGAAATAACGTATAGGAGAGCCATCCTCTATACCAAGGTCTGTCCCTTCAAATTCGGTTTTACTTAAATAAGAATAATTGGCAAAAACCGACAAATCATTATTGACAAAGTAGTTTACACCCAGATCCATACCAATATAGCTGATTTTGCCAAAAGTTCTATAACCCGCCGCGACATGTGTAATATTATCGCCTTGAGGGACTAAATTGGATTCCACTGCACCAAAGATGCCATAAAGAGGTTCTGTGGCACTAGTAAAACTAGCTCCTGCCTCGTTGTAGGCTCCATTCAAGATACTACCAAATTGGGCGGCTGCTGCTGCGGCAGAAGCTGCATCCAAGCCCAAGCCCAATAATGCTTGTTCAATCTGAGGTTGAAGATCACTTTGCACCGCATTGCCAAGATCTTCAGCAATATTTTGATTGACCAAAGCGATCACAGGGCTCAGGGCATTGAAGAACCAAAAGTCTTTCGATTTGTTTTGATATAAGTCTATGGTCAAACCCAAGCGGTTATTGAATACACCTTTATATCCAAGTTCGTAGGTATCAAATATATTCAACTTGGCAGGACCTGCATCTATCGGAGTCAAGGGAAGGCCATTGAGCAAGTTGTAGGACTGAAATGTTCCAGTAAAACCTTGTGGAGAATAATTGTTTAACAATCCAGAAATTAAATTAAACTGGTCTTGTGTTATGGTTGTACCGATCATACTTTCAAAAGCACTTAATAATGCCGGGGTAACAGCTCCGTAAGGAATAGCCAAGGGTAATCCCGGAGTTCCGTAAGGCAGATCAGGGACACCCGGGATGGTGACATCTATCATCGGATTGTCACCGAACAAATGCGGTTCTTTATTACCAACTAACCATACATCAAATAATCCCGGCACGGGCGTAGCCAAAGGAAAGTCAATATTGACATTTAGATTAGAAGGAGCATTATTAGACCGATTGTATGATGCTCTGAAAGTATGTGACGGTGATGGCTTATATACCAGTGCTGCTCTCGGTGAAAAAGAATTTTCATTAATAAAATTGAATTGATCATATCGGCCCGCAATGATCAAATCCAAGGTGTTATGGAGTTTAATTTTTCCTTGAAGATATACTCCTACTATAGAGTAGTCATCATCATCTTCATTGCGCCCATATACTAGATTTTCTGTATTTTGAGTGGCCAATCTATAATCAAACCCTGCCGTCCAACTGGCATCTAAAATAGATGGTGTGTCAAAATTATACTGTATCTGTGTTTCGAACTGAGATCTTCCAACTGGAGTTCTATTGCCTGTTTGATACAAGAAAGTAGGTCGATCTCGTGTACCACCATCATTGTTCAGATAGTACATCTGAGCAAAGAGTCCTTTAAATTGCATTCTGGCTTGTGTCCAGTATTCAGCATTTTGTTGAAGTCCTTCACCTTGTTGATTAAAAAACAAACTTTTGTTCTGATTGAATCCTCCTAGTACTGTAAAACTAAGATCATCACTAGGTCTAAACTCCAATGTTAAGTCAGAACTGAATATAAACCAATCGGGCTCCAACAAGTTGCCATCACCATCTTTGTCCAATCTGGCTCTGTCATATATTAACGTGCCTGGAGAGGTCGCATCAATGATATTGTTGACTACATTAGGTTGATAAATGGCATCCCTCAATTTGTCTAACTGACGGACAAAAACTCCATTTGGGCCTACAGTACCTTCACTACCGTCTAGCGTAAAGTCATTACCTTTTTTATAGGATACATTGACTTTATATCCAAATGTTTTGGCTTCATTGGACTTTGCATGACGAATGGTAGCACCATATGTGCTAAGATTACCTGCCAACAATTCAACAGTAGTGCCGGTATGGTCGATAGCACTCTTGGTGATAAAGTGGACAACACCGGATGTAACCCCAGGGCCATAAAGAGCAGAACCCGGGCCCCGGACAACTTCGATTCTATCCAAATCAATGCTCGTTACACCGGATGCATGGGCATCAAATTGACCTAAACCCGGAGCCAAGAGACTGCGATAGTCTTTTATTGGAAATATCTTAGTAGAAAATATAACGCTCTGCCCTCTCATTTCTATGTTCATTCTGACAGCGGATTGTTGTTGTATTTGTACACCTGTTTGATTAATCAAATTTCTGATCGGGCTAATTGAGTTGGCAGCGGACGCTTCTATGTTTCTTGCTGTAATCACCGAGATCGAGGCAGGTGCTTCTTGTATCTTCTCTCGTCGTCTCGATGCCGAAACAACGACTTGATCTAACAAGATTCCCCCCTCTTTAAGTACGATGTTTATCATCTCATCACTCGTGGTAACATTGATGATCTGCGATTCAAAACCCGTATAACTCACCTCTATATTAAAAGGTGGTGACTGACTTGTCTGAAAAGAAAACTCACCATTGAAGTCAGTAACGGTACCTTGAGTAGTGCCTTCAATAACAATATTGGCTCCGATTAGTGGCTCCGCGGATTTATCTAATATTGTACCTTTTACGATGGTTTGCGCACTCATGACATATGGCATAGTGCCAATAATAACAACCAGAAAGAATTTAAGTAGAGTAGAAAAAGGATTCATAGTATAAAATTTATAGTTTAGTGCATAGAATTCGATTTTGCAATATTTGCTTAACTTTCATCCGTCACCATAAAGATTATCTCAAATCTTATCAATATCGTCTCATCATTGATGCTAGGAGGAGATAAAATTCTATCTATTGCCATATGCTACTGTTGATCATAAAAAATATTTCCCAAATATCTTATTACAGTATGTCATTTTGATTCAATCGCACCGAGCTTGACCACTTAGACTTGCAAAGCTCCGTATCAAGTAGTATTTTGGCAAAATCAAGTGCAGCCTAGTAAACCACCTTTATGATCGACAAAGTTTTTAACCTTCTAGACAATCCTCATATCA
>JAJRXG010000274.1 GCA_024276375.1 Bacteroidota bacterium
AGTTAGAACGCAGGAATTTGCGAAGGGATCCAACATGATCCAATTGCGAAAAGCTGAGTTGAATGCTACAGGCGTTATGTACTATCAGCTTGAGAGCGGTGAATTCACTGCTACTAAGAAGATGATACTTATCGATTAATAGAGTCATAAACAAACCGTTATTAATAGTATTTTGAGTTATACGAATAGGCCATTTTGAACATTCAAAATGGGCTATTCGTATAGCCCTATGGAAATGATTTTTTTCAGAGCAGATTGAGCCTATATTTCTTTGACATGTTGTGTTAAGAGAGTTCATATACGGATCTTACGCCGTAGAACTATGAAACCATGGTTATGATACATGATGGATGATCCTTATCGATATAGAAAGGGATCTATTCAATACAATTTGTTAAGTACCTGATGAACAAATTCAATATCCTGATCGCTATGTTCCAAGTGAAACACCATACGCACTTCATGCTTGTCAAAAGCGGTAGTAGCTATCTCATGTTGCATTAATTGTGCTACACATTGAGTGGCTGGTATATGATTGAGGAGTTCAAAAATGACGATGTTCGTAGCTACGGGTTTTACTGATTGGATCCATGAGCATTTTTGAAGTACTTGCCCGATATACTTAGCTCTATCATTATCGACTTTGAGTCTTTGGATATTGTTGTCGAGGGCATAGAGACCTGCTGCGGCGAGATATCCGGCTTGTCGCATACCACCGCCCATAACCTTGCGAAAGCGACGTGCTTTTTTGATATCTTTTTGTGATCCGATCAGAACAGATCCTACAGGAGCTCCAAGTCCTTTTGAAAGACAGATAGAAATGGTATCAAAGTATGTACCGATATCTTGAGTGCTTTCACGAGTCTCCACAAGTACATTAAACAGTCGAGCTCCATCGAGATGTAGCTTTAACCCTCTGTCGTGGCATAGATTGGAGATGGGTTCGATTTCTGACAAGGAATAGTAACTGCCTCCACCCTTATTGCAGCTATTTTCTAATACTACGAGTGCACTGTGAGGAAGCCAGTCGTAATCTTCTCTGATATTTGCCTCGATTTGTTGAGCCGTGATTTTACCGTTGTTGCCTTCGATTAGATGCATTGCCACTCCGCTATTGAAAGCATATCCACCGGTTTCATATTGATAGACATGACTATAATGGTCGCAAATAACTTCATCAAGCGGTTGTGTATTTATTTTGATGGCTATCTGATTGGTCATCGTACCAGAAGGGCAAAATAGGGCGGACTCCTTGCCAAACATATCCGCCAGTCGAGCCTCCAACCGGTTGATGCTAGGATCTTGACCAAATACATCATCGCCTACCTCTGCAGATAGCATTGCGGTAAGCATCTCTGGGGTAGGACGTGTTACGGTGTCTGAGATAAGATTTATCATTGTCAAAAGATCATTGGATTGAATTGCGAATATATGCATTGAGAAGGGATTGTGGAGATAAGCTACTTTTAGTAATAGCGATTAATGTCCTCTAAGACTATGCGAAGGACTATATTTGTGCTCGATGAAGGATATCCGTAATTTTTGCGTCATTGCACATATAGATCATGGCAAGAGTACCTTGTCAGATCGCCTATTGGAAGAAACAAAGACCATATCAGAGAGAGACATGAAAGCCCAAACTCTTGATGACATGGATCTCGAACGTGAACGAGGTATCACGATCAAAAGTCATGCGATACAGTTGTATTATGATCACTCTGATGGCCAGCGATATACTTATAATCTAATAGATACCCCTGGACACGTTGATTTCTCCTATGAAGTGTCGAGATCTATCGCGGCATGTGAGGGGGCATTATTGCTAGTAGATGCATCTCAAGGTATCCAAGCACAGACGATATCCAACTTGTATCTCGCTATGGAGCATGACCTAGAGATTATACCGATTCTCAACAAGGTGGATATGGAAAGCGCCATGATTGATGAGGTGTCTGATCAGATCATTGATTTGATAGGATGTGACGTAGAAGATATCATTCATGCCAGTGGGAAGACGGGTGTCGGAGTTGTGGATATATTGGAGGCAATAGCGCATCGAATACCGGCTCCTTCGGGAGATCCGGAAGCGCCTCTTCAAGCGTTGATATTTGATTCGATGTTCAACCAGTTTAGAGGCGTGATTGCATATTTTAGGATCATGAACGGGACGATCAAGAAGGGTGACAAGGTACGATTTGTCAATACGGGAGGAGAGTATGTCGCCGATGAGATCGGGGTGTTGCAATTAGAACAGATACCAAAGCCGGTGTTATACGCAGGCAATGTAGGATACATTATCACCGGAATCAAGGATTCCAAGGAGGTTAAAGTTGGTGATACCATTACACTCAAGGACAACCCTTGTAGTGTTGGGATACAGGGGTTTGAGGATGTCAAACCAATGGTTTTTGCGGGTATCTATCCGATCGACAATGATGATTTTGAAGATTTACGGGATAGTCTCGAGAAGCTACAGTTGAACGATGCTTCTCTGGTTTTTGAACCGGAGACCTCTGTTGCACTGGGATTTGGATTTAGATGTGGATTTTTAGGGATGTTGCATCTTGAAATTATTCAGGAACGCTTGTCTCGAGAATTTAATCAAGAAGTTATTACTACAGTTCCCAACGTGTCATATGTGGCATATACCAAACGAGAGGGCAGTAAAATAATCAATACGCCAACAGATCTGCCTGACCTATCGGTCTTGGATCGAGTCGAAGAACCTTATATCAGAGCTCAGATTATTTCCAAACCGGAATACATAGGTCAGATTATGACCTTGTGTATGGACAAGCGGGGCACCCTTACCAATCAGACGTATCTAACAACCGAGCGTGTTGAATTGACCTTTGAAATGCCTTTGGCTGAAATAGTTTTTGATTTCTACGATCGACTCAAGTCGATCAGTAGGGGATATGCCTCTTTTGACTATTATCCCATCAAGTATCAGGCTTCAGACCTCGTCAAGTTGGATATAAAGCTCAATGGAGAATCCGTGGATGCGTTGTCCTCATTGGTACATAGAACCAAGGCGGAGTCATTTGGTCGGCAGATATGCAAACGGTTAAAACAATTGCTGCCGAGGCAACAGTTTATGATTGCTATTCAAGCAGCCATCGGAGCCAAAATCATCGCCCGGGAGACGATCTCGGCCTTGCGCAAAGATGTCACGGCCAAGTGTTATGGTGGAGATATCACTCGTAAGCGCAAATTGCTCGAAAAGCAGAAGAAAGGTAAGAAAAAGATGCGTCAGATCGGAAGTGTTCAAGTGCCCCAAAAGGCGTTTTTAGAAGTGCTAAAACTCGATGGAAGCTAGAAAGTGATATTTTTTAGTTTAACAACAGCCAAAAACTGATATATCTGCATCTATTTACGTTAAATAAGGGTCTGAACATAATTTAATTGTGCATCCTTGGACAAGCATTTATATATTTGTGTTTTTTAAATCTCAAGGGGTTTTTCGGCAAAAGCCCTTGGTCATCATTACTAATAAAAAATTTAAGTTGTATGTTCCTTACTATTCGTTTATCATGGTCACGGATCATGTTTTTAATTGCGTTGTCTGCAATCACATTGACTACACAGGCTCAGGAGAAGACTGCTGCCGGATTATATAATGAGGGTTTGGCCTTGTTGAAGTCTAAAAACTATGAAGAAGGTCTGGCTCTTATGGAACAGGCCTTGGTAAAAGCAGAGGCCAAAGGAGATGAGAAGATTATAGGATTGGGAAAGAAGAACGGTGCGGTAGCTGCCTACAATGTCGGCAATGCCAAGCGCAAAGCTGGAGCTCTCGACGAAGCTATGGCTTTTTATCAGAAGGCTATCAGTTTGAATCCGAGTTACTCGTCCAGTTATGAGGGTGTCGCAAGAGTATTGGAAAAACAAGGAAAAGTACAAGAAGCTGTAACTTCTTATCTCAAGTCTGCTAAGATGGCTCTCGATGCAGGTAAAACCAAATCTTCGGCCAGTCGTTATAAGAAAGTGCGCATTATGATTGGCAAAAAGTATGTCGCCAAAGAATATGACGATGCGATTGCAGCTGGTCAAGCTTTTATTGCTCAAAATGATACTGACGCAGATGTGTTTTACTACATGGCGCAGTCCTATGGCAAGAAGAACGATTTTGAGGCAGGTGTAGAACATATTACTAAGGCCATAGAATTGGCTGGAGAGAATACCCCCGATAAGTATCTCTATGCACAGGGCTCTATGCTCGAAAAATTGGGCAAGAAATCTGAAGCCGTAGCTGCATACCAAAAAATAACAGAAGAGAAGTATAAAGCGCAAGCCGACTATCGCATCGGCGAGCTGAAAGGTAGGTAAACACAACAGCGTTATATGTTAGACTCCAAGAGCCGTATCTGCTGATCAGCAGATACGGCTCTTGGCATTTTACAGATACATATACACCAAGCTCATAGGTCAGAAGTCCTACTCAACAATATCCATTGAGCGCAAAATCACTGTGTCTCAACAATTAATAAATTAAATATATTTATCATATGATAGAATTATCATAAATTTGTGACGTTAATGCACTAATGCGACATCACCAAGTCGTTAAAGAACAAACGGAATAAAACAAAATATGCACGTATTGGGATTTGTATTGTGGCAATCTGCCGCCAAAGATGAAAAAGTTAAACAGAGTATTTTAGAAGTTGTAACAGCGGGAGGGCCTCTAGCTATTGCCATTGTGGCGATTCTTCTATTATTGTCGATCATTGCAGTAGCCATCTTTATGGAAAGGTGGGTGACCATAAAAAAGGCCAATAAAATCGATCAAAATTTTATGGACAATATTCGGGCGTCGGTTGCCGCAGGCAATATTGAAGGGGCAAAAGCGCTGTGTGCCACTAAGAACACACCTGTATCAAGGATGGTTGAAAAAGGTCTTATGCGTATCGGAAAGCCATTGCGTGATATCGATGCAGCTATTGAGAATGTCGGCAATCTGGAAGTATTTAAATTAGAGAAGAACCTTTCTACTTTGGCAAGTATCGCAGGGGCAGCACCCATGATCGGATTTTTCGGTACGGTGACAGGTATGATATTGGCATTTCACACGATGGCAACAGAGCAAAATGTTACTCCCGATGTCCTTGCAGGAGGTATATATCAAGCATTGATTACTACAGCATTTGGTCTTATGGTGGGTATTTTTGCCTTTGTAGGATACAATCTACTCGTAGCGAGTATAGAAAAGGTGATTTACAATATGGAGCGTATCACAGTTGACTTTATGGATCTGTTGCAGGAACCCGGTGCATAAAGAGCTTGCCAATGCTAAAAATTAGAGACAATCTATGGCTGTAAAAAAGCGAAATAAAACAAGCGCAGAATTTAGCATGTCATCCTTGACGGATATCATTTTTCTATTGCTGATATTTTTTATGCTGACATCTTCGATGGTTCAGATCACTGTGGAGCTACCCGAATCAAGCTCTAAAACAGTTGCTCCAACAGATTATGCCGTCATGATGACTAAGGATGGCAAAGTCACGTTCAATGGTAAAAAGGCCAGAATGAAAGATATCCGTAAACTCATCCAACAAGCTCATATCAAGGCAGAAAACAAGAAGAATGCCACGGTGGCCATCATTGCTGAAAAAGGCGTACCGTGGAAGAAAGTCAACCAAGTGATGTCCATTGCAAGTAGTTTAAAACTTCGTGCTATTATAGCAACACAGCCCAAAGGGAAGTAAATCATGGGATTAAAAAAGCGAAATAAAGCCAATGCAGAATTTAGTATGTCATCATTGACGGACATTATTTTTCTGCTTTTGATATTTTTTATGCTGACATCTTCAATGGTCGTTCCCAATGCATTGAATCTTAAACTCCCGGGCAAAAGAAAGTCCAATACCGAACTCAAAGCCCCTCCCTCGAATGTCGTTATCAAGCGCAATGGGACATATTGGATGTCGGGCAAGCGTGTGACCCTCAACAGAATCGAAAAAGCCGTTAGAGCACTAGGCGCTAAAGGTCGCCCAGTAAGTCTCATTCTTACACCGGATCCCAATGTCCCCAATCAATACGTCGTGGCTATCATGGATATCGCGTTTAGGTATCATGTAGAGACCATATTGCAGGATCCTTATTAACACACGATGGATCATCAATGTACACCGGGAGACCATAGTCGGGTTTTGATACATTATTCACATTATTGTATTCGATATAGATGTTATATTATAGATTGACATATATTTATCTTGGCTTGATCTTTATAACTTTTGCGCAAGCTCAAGAAGTGGGACACTATCCGCACACTGATCATCCCGAATTGTTCAAAGCCATTCCGATGATCGACCATACAACACCGCAGTGGGCACGGATGATGTATAACTATCCTTTGCGATTTGCTCAAATTGTTGAGGCCAGATCCATCTACAATGCGAAGCACAGATTCAGAAAAAATATTCACACACAGAATTATAAATACTGGTACCGCCAAGTCAAGGAGTATGTTAATGATGAAGGTCAAGTGGACTTTCCTCAGTCCGGTACAGAATTCCGCAAGTATAAGGCGTTGTACAAGAAGGAGCGCCTTCAAAAAAGCGCACCTATATGGCATAACATCGGCCCTGAGCGAACTTATAGATCTGACGGAAGTTTGGCAACAAGACCTACTCAGGCCAATGTATATTGCTTGGCAGTAGCACCATCCAATACCTCTGTGTTATACGCAGGTATGGAGACGGGAGGCATATTTAAGTCCATTGATAAGGGCTTGAATTGGGTACCAGTGACGTACGACTATGCTATCCGAAAGATCTATGATATAAAGGTTGACCCTTGGAATCCAGATATTGTGTACGCAACAAGAGACCGGGAGTTGTATAAAACGACTGATGGAGGATTGACATGGTCTTTGATATATACATCCACAGGGAGAATGGAACAACTCTATATACACACTGTTTATTCAGATACCATATATGCTGCTACCTCTACAGGCTTAATCAAGAGTATGGATGGAGGATTGACATGGTCAACCAAATATACAGGTAGATTGTATGATATTGAAGCCAAGCCCGGGACAAATGATACCCTGTATATCGCAGTAGAAAACACCATTCTCAAGCGACCGGAGATATGGAAGTCCACCAATGCCGGTGATATTTGGACCTTGATGGACAATGGATACTATGTCCCTTCCGATACGACTGTTGCCACTGTTTATGGATGCAAAATAGGAGTCACACCTGCAGACCCCAATAGGATTTATGCCGGTATCATTGCCTCTGGAAAGGCGGGAGACAACGGGTGGATAGGCATCTATTATAGTCTTGATGAGGGAGGCAATTGGCAAGAGGATAGCGGTTTTGATGGAGGCCCTTATGAATCCGGCAATGCTGACAGTACCAACTGGTATGTAGCGGGCTACGCAAGTGGATATCATCAAGGCTTTTACAATTTTGATATTGATGTCTCTCACAATGATCCCGATAGACTATGGATTGGGACTATTTGGTTCTGTGAATCCGGCAATCGGGGTGGCAACATTGAGTATATAAGAGGAACTCGGAGCCTTGAAATGCATGCCGATATCCAAGATATTGATGTTGTAGGGGATGAGATTTGGATTGCTTCTGATGGTGGTATAAACTACTCCAACGATGAATGCCAGACTGTAGAGGTACGTATGAAGGGCATCACGGCAAGTGATTTTTGGGGTTTTGATCAAGGATGGAACACCGACACTTGGGTGGGCGGTCGTTATCACAACGGAGATGCTGTGTTTCATGAAAATTACGGATTCAGGCAGACGGTCTTTTTGGGTGGTGCGGAGCGTGCTACGGGATATGTCAATCCCTTTGACAACCGCAAGATGTATATGAGTGATATCCGCGACAAGAGAATCTCCAATACGCTCAATGTAGCGTCCGAAAATATATCCAACCTCGCTATGTATCCCAATGAAAGCTATCTAGACTTTCAATCTAGCAACATTGCTTGGAGTCACAAGTATGCGCAGCAGTTATTGATTGGAAAGGATAGTTCTATTTACAGATCCGATGATGGAGGCAATTCGTTTTATAACTTATATTCTTTTCCGGGTAGTATAAGGCGATTGGCAATAAGTAGAGCTGATGATAACGTTATCTGTGCCATTGTATTTGTCAGTTACTGGGATTGGCGCATGTATCGATCTATAGACGGAGGAGAGAGTTTTGCTCAACTGAGCAAGCCGGTGTTGAGTGGAGGTAGTTGGCGCAATTTGTCCTTTGCATTAAATCCCTTTGATAAGAATGAAATATGGTTGGCCTCTAACTCTTCTTCTGACGGCAACAAGATATTTCGATCTATCGATGGAGGAGTTTCTTGGATGAATCAGTATGACAATATCTTGTCGGGGCAGAAGATAAAAGATATGTTGTTTCAAGCCAGTCCTCAGGGTGATGTCCTTTATATCATGACCAATGACAATTTTTATTACTATGATATCAATGTCAATCAATGGACAAATTATCGTTCCGGTCTTCCGGTATTGCATGGAGGATTTATCATAAAACCTTTCTATCGGGACAACAAGATCCGCATGGCTTCCTCCAAGGGCATTTGGGAAGCTCCTATGATCCGGGTTAGCCGTATTCAAGCCAAACCCATGATTGCGTCAGATACGGTTTATTGCTATCGAGATACTGTTCGGATGGATTCGTATTCGATCTCTTCGGGGACAACTACCTATCGATGGGATGTTGAGCCTTCTCCGCAGTGGATGAGCAGTATAAATATACGCAACCCCAAAATGGTGCTTGGCGCAAATGGGGACTATACCATACGTTTGATCGTTGAGGACGTACCCACCGGACAAATCGATACAACGACAATCAGCTCAATGCTTGTAGTGGATACGCAATGCGAAGCTGAGACGATACAGGGACAGGCTTTAAAAACATATAATCACGGTGATTACCTTATTGTCAATGATGCCAACCTCCACAATATTACTCATTTTACGATCACGGGATGGTGGAAACCCGATAGTGCCCTGACGGCATTTGGGGCGTTGGTGTCGAGTGGAGATTGGTGTGCGCATTGCGATTACACAGAGGGTTTGATCGTTGATTATTGGGGTTCTAAATTATGGTACAAATGGCCTGGCAATGCCGGTCAATGGGGACGCAATAGTGGGATGAGCATCCCGATGAACGAATGGAGTTATGTAGCTTTGGTCATAGAACCGGACAGGGCAACCCTGTACCTAAATGAAGAAATGTATGTTCATAACATCACTCTCAACCCTGGCAATATATCCAACCTTTACATCGGGTATGGTCACTACAATAAGTCCTTTCGCGGTGAGATCGATGAAGTGACACTCTGGAATCGCGCATTGACTTATGATGAAATAAAGGCACTGCGCCACATCACCAAAGAACAGCAAATAAAAGCAGATTCTACCCTGATAGGGTATTTTCAATTTAACACATTGTACGGTGGAAGCAGGGTGATGGATCATGGTGGAGTACTACATGGTGTATTGTATAAAAATGCGGCATTAGTGCCTTCAAATGTACCTGTGGGAGGAGGAGAAAGTGAGACTTTTAGCGTGTTTTCTGGGGGAAATTATAATTCTCAAAAAACTGGTGTGGAAATGGTTTTTGATGAGATGGGAACGTATCCCAATGGGGATGTTGTCATATCTCGGATCAATCTAAAACCCAATATAACACCATCCAATGGGGTGTTGTCGGATGCATATTGGATCATTAACAACTATGGGAACAATAAGACATTTACGGCGCTTTCTTCTATATCTTTTAGTGATTTGGGCAATGTTTCCAATCATACTCCGGCTTCTGAATATCACTTAAGTGGAAGAAATCAGAATGACCATAGAGACTCTTGGGTGCTCGTATCGCAAGGAGACTCTATTGAGGCAAATGACGAGCGGATCGTATTTGAAACTGCCGGGTCAATAGATTCTTCCGGACAGTTTGTAATTAGCAACCAAGGTGCTATCGGCTGGATCGGAGTGATCAGTTCAGATTGGGATAACCCGGCCAATTGGAGTACCAATAGCATCCCCAATGCACAGTCTGATGTCATTATCACTGCCGGTACCCCTTTTTACCCTATCGTCAATGTTGATGTGATGATCAGAAGTCTAACACTTATGGAGCAGGCAGAGATGCACATTTCTCCGGCGATTCGTTTTGATGTGAGCAATTAGTATTGTCGAGCGTTCAACAAAGGTAGATCTTCTTAGAGTTCTAACAATCCATCGGGCAAGTTCATGTAGATGACTTTCTCTTTCTCTACTATTTTGGAAATCAGGGATTCATGAAGAGGGATCATCAGTTCATTGTCTTGAGATGTAACAAATGCCATCAATTGTTGAGGATAGGATTCGATGCGTATGACCGCTCCGATATTGCCCAATTGTGCGTCGATTATTTGGTATCCCACATAGTGGCTTTTGGACGGAACTGTATCCGATGCTTTGGGTGACGTAATGTTCTTATCCAGCAGATAAATGCTTTGTTGGTGAAAAGGGAGCAAGTCTTCGGGACTATCGATATAACTCAACTTGACGATGAGGTGTTGGTATTCCTGCTGGTGGACAATCTTAAATGGAACTTTATAGCCATCCACTTCTAAGAATAAAAATTCTTGCTTCTTAAAATCTTCTAAATAATCATCGTCGATGTCTATGCGAGCATGACCTTGGTATCCATGGCCTTTTCTAATCCGTCCCACTTCGACAAAAGATTCTTGAAATAACATCTAATTGTGATTTGTGATGCGCTGTATATAAATGTGACCTTGTTCTCCTTTGATATCCCACGGAGTTTGAGCACACTGCTCAAAACATTGCGTATCTACAACATATATAGATCTATATATGAGGCCGATATTTCTGGCATATACTTCCGTAGCTTTTCGGATTTCAAGGCGATTTTCATAATCTGCAAGCCGTACTTCTACGATGTCGGGATAGCTTGTATCGAGGATGGTCATCTGACCACCTACTACAGTGTATTCCGATTGCCACTCTTTAAAATAGTCGATGGTTTCACCTCCGATACTAAGACCATAGGAAGCATCAAAAAAAGCATTGCCATCCCATTGCATACCCGATGCTATCGGTAATCGCAACTTGATAAATGGGAGATTCTCCTCGACCCGGATCATGTCATTGTTGGCGACATAGGCCTGCCAGGTATTTTTGTATTGCCAAGCTTGTCCTTCTTGATCTCTAACCGATCGATCAATCAAGTGGATCTGC
>JAJRXG010000275.1 GCA_024276375.1 Bacteroidota bacterium
AACGAATTTCGAGCATTGCCCAATTTCCCCAAGATCGGGAGGACAGTGACCGGAAGAGTGTTATACGATTTTTAATATTTACAATATAAAAACAATTATGTAGTATGAACTATCACAATATATTTTTACTGACGTCCTTAATGGGTTTTATACTGTCTTGCACGCCCAAAGAAAGAGCAGACAATCAGACCTTGAGTAGTGAGAATCTCGTGTCGGAATTTCAACGTAGATTGATTACAGCCAAGGCCGGAGAATCTATCCTACTGCCGGAAGGAACCTTTGAGTTTAAGAGAAGTCTATCTCTCAATGACACTCCTGATATTTCGATCAAAGGAGCAGGAAAGGGCAAGACGATCCTATCCTTTAAGGGTCAGATAGAAGGTGCCGAAGGGATGCTTTTTAAGAATGTAAAAGGCTTGACGCTCGAGGGATTTACTGTAGCAGATTCTAAAGGAGATGGTATAAAAATACAAGGAAGCACCAATGTCATTATGCGGGATTTAGAAGCCACTTGGACGGGAGGGCAAACTCAGAATAATGGAGCGTATGGGTTGTATCCCGTCAGCTGTACCAATGTGTTGATGGAGGGCTGTGAAGCATCGTATGCACTCGATGCAGGCATCTATGTCGGTCAGTCCACCAATGTTATCGTACGCAATAATTATGTACACCACAATGTCGCGGGGCTTGAAATTGAAAATACGATCTCCGGCGAAGTTTATAAAAATATAGCACGGAATAATGCCGGAGGAATGCTCATATTTGATATGCCTGATCTGCCTCAATTAAATGGAGATCGAATTAAGTTTTATGACAATATTATGGAGAATAACAATGGAGACAACTTTGCTCCTAAAGGAATGGTCGTTAGTACGATACCTCCGGGATCCGGTATGATATTGATGGCACATTCTAATATTGAGGTGTTCAACAATATAATACGGGGGCATAAGACATTGGGTATCGCTGTCAATAGTTGGTTGTCAACCGGGACTCCTTTTGAAAATGAAAATTATGATCCCTATTGTACGAATATCCATATCCATCACAATACGATTACAGAGACCAAAGGGCCAACAGATACTACTACCGAATATGGTCAACTATTTACGCATGTTTTAGGAGGCAAATCTTATGACTTGATCATTGATGGCATTTATAAACCCGGGACAGAAATGCCGGATGGAACGCCGACTTCCTATTGTTTTCATGACAATGGCAATATTTCATTTGTCAATCTCAACACAGGAAAAGGTGGAATGGAAAACATCGGCAAGTATCTAGACTATGACCTTGAGCGGTTTAATTGTACATTGGATAAATTTGATACGAGTAGTCACGATGCATGGTTGGTAAGTAAGTAAAATATTGATCTTTTATGAGAAAACTTTTGATCATAGCAGGAATTGGATTGAGTATTTTCTTTTGGCAATGCACTAAGGCAGATCTCAATGCCATCAACATTCAAGACACACCTCACGAGTGGTTGTCTGAGTATCATTTCTTCAATGGAAAATTATCGGATTTGGATCCTGCCGAAGGTGTATTGCCCTATGATTTGCTATCCCCTTTGTTTACAGATTATGCCCACAAAGCAAGATTTGTATGGATGCCCGAGGGCAGTAGTGCGAGTTATACAACTGAACACGCCTTGGAATTTCCGAAAGGGGCTGTATTGATCAAGAATTTTTTTTACTATCATGACGAACGTGATGTATCTCAAGGACGGCGCATACTCGAGACAAGAATACTCCTCAACAGAGGTGACCAATGGGAGTCCTTGAGTTATATTTGGAATGATGAGCAGACGGATGCATATTTAGAAATTATCGGAGATATCAAAGAGGTATCTTGGATAGATAAAAATGGCCAAGAACATGAGATCAATTACATAATTCCAAATACCAATCAGTGTAAGAATTGCCATATTTATGATGGTAAATTAAAGCCCATTGGCCCCAAAGTGCGCAATCTCAACAAGGATTATGCGTATCAAGAGGGCGCATTGAATCAACTGGAAAAATGGGCTTCGGTAGGATATCTCACTGGCTATGATAAAGATCAAAAGCATCCGAGCGTAGTTCCATGGGATGAAGCAGCGGGCTATACCATACATGATCGGGCGATGTCATACCTCGACATCAATTGTGGGCATTGTCACAATCCGAAAGGAGCAGGGAGTACCTCGGGATTGACCTTATTGTGGGGTACAGAAAAAGGTATCCCTCTCGGAATTTATAAAGCTACCGTATCTGCAGGAGGGGGTACCGGAGGTCATACCTATTCGATCGTTCCGGGGAGTCCGGAGACATCTATACTGATCTATCGAATGCTCTCACTCAATCCGGGGCAGATGATGCCCGAACTCGGTCGAAGTGTTGTGCACAATGAAGGTGTGGCATTGGTCGCCCAGTGGATCAAGGAGATGGATATTGACCAATCACTGATTCCGGAAGATGCATCACTAAATTAAAAAAAATAAAAACTTTTCAACACGAATGATTTTGAATAAATATGTAACAATTCAAATACCAAAGTTGATCGTGCAGAGTAGTTCCAATTTTAAATTATAAAGTCTGATGAGATTAGGTTTTGTTACAGCCATATTGCCCGAACTAAATCTGGAAGAAGTACTGGCAATAGCTGCTGATATCGGTTATCAAAGTATCGAAGTGATGTGTTGGCCTCAAGGCAAGGCAAAGAGAAGATATGCAGGTGTCACCCATATAGATGTGACTACTTTAGATTTGTCTCAAGTCAATCACATACATAACTTGTGTGATAAATACGGTGTTGCGATCAGCGCTCTGGGCTATTATGCCAATCCGTTGACCGCGGATACTGAGGAAAGCAATCGTCAAGTGGCTCATATACAACGGGTTATTGACGCAGCTGTTATGCTTGATTTGAAGATCGTCAATACATTTATCGGTCGGGATCACACGAAGTCAATAGAGGCTAACTGGGATCGTTTTCTAAGTATTTGGAGTCCTCTTATCATTTACGCTGAAGCAAAAAACATCAGAGTTGCCATCGAAAATTGTCCAATGCTCTTCACACAAGACGAATGGCCGGGAGGCAAGAACCTCGCTACCACGCCTTCTATTTTACGCAAAATGTACGCCGCCATTTCAAGTCCTTTTCTTGGCTTAAACTATGATCCTTCTCATATGATATTACAACATATGGATGTCAATAAACCGATTGTTGAATTTGCCGAACGATTGTACCACGT
>JAJRXG010000030.1 GCA_024276375.1 Bacteroidota bacterium
AGTGCACATCCGTAGTAGCAGCATTGGTGATGGATCAGATGGAGGCTATCAAAGTATCGTTACCGCTCAGATTTGAGCAACCAGTACATAAAGAAAGAGGAGTGAATCTTGAATAGATTCACTCCTCTTTTGCCAAGGCATGTGATCGGTCTGGGGCTCGAACCCAGGACCCATACATTAAAAGTGTATTGCTCTACCAGCTGAGCTAACCGATCCTTGCTTTATTGTAAGTATTCAAACGGAGCCAATTTTTGGATTTCAAAAACATTTTTTTACCTCAAAAGCACTCTTCTTTGATACGTCACTTTTTTTCAAAGCGCGTGCAAAGATACTACCATAATTGTATTGTGCAACCCAAAACAAAATATTTCGATGCAATTATTTTCATCATTTAGGAGATCATCGGATTTAGAATAAAGGTCAAAGAGTGTCATAAAAAATAATAAAGTAGAATCTTCATAAGAACAACAAAGTAATTTTGCTATTTTTCGTCCATGGTTGAAGCAATAGGAAGGGCTGTTTTGGGTGTGGTAATCATCTTAGGGATCTGTACTATGCTGAGCACCAATAGAAAGCACATCAATTGGAGGCTGGTGGGTAGTGGGATGTTGATACAGATTATTCTGGCTGTTACGGTGATTAAGATCCCGTTTTTATCTACTTTTTTTAAGAATATAGTTGGAGTTTTTTTGATTATTATCCGAGCTGCAGAGGAATCGGCGGTGTTTCTCTTTGGTAGTTTGGCCAGTGATCCGAAGTTTGGATTTGCCTTTTCGGTTTTGCCTATTATTATTTTCTTTTCGGCGCTTACATCACTTTTTTATTACTGGGGAGTATTGCAAAAGGTGGTATATGGGTTTGCGTGGTTGATGAATCATACGATGAAATTGTCGGGAGCGGAGAGTTTGGCAGCTGCGGCCAATATTTTTATCGGTCAGACGGAGGCGCCATTGGTCATCAAACCCTATCTGGACAAGATGTCTCGATCGGAGTTAATGAGTGTCATGACAGGAGGCATGGCCACCATAGCAGGAAGTGTATTTGGGGCATATATTAGTATATTGGGGAAGGGGTCATCTGCGGCTCAGGAAGAATTTGGCCTTCACTTGCTGGTGGCGTCTTTGATTTCGGCACCGGCTGCTTTGCTCATTGCTAAGATACTTGTTCCGGCCAATCCCAATGAAGAAATCAATACAGAGATCGAAATTCCGAAATCAGAAGCAGGTAGCAATATGCTCGATGCATTGGCAAAGGGAACATCTGAAGGAACAAAGCTCGCGGTTAATGTGGGTGCTATGTTGTTTGCCTTTATGGCATTTGTCTATCTGATCAACAATGTATTGGATCTTATAGGAACGACTACATCGATCAATGAGAGTATTGTCGCGATGACGGATGGCAAATTTCAGGGGTTATCAATGCAGCTTTTTCTGGGCTATATATTTGCTCCTCTTGCTTGGATTATTGGGATTGCATCAGATGAGATCCTGTTGGTGGGTCAATTGCTCGGAGAAAAAACAATACTCAACGAGTTTGTAGCATATGCATCCTTAGGCGATATGCAGGCAGATGGTTTGCTCTCTAAGCGTGCCACGATTATATCAGCATATGCGCTCTGTGGTTTTGCCAATTTTGCTTCTATCGGAATTCAGATTGGCGGCATTAGTTCGTTGGCTCCCAGCAGGAGGGTGGCCGTTACGGAACTGGGATTTAAGGCATTGATAGGAGGTACAGCTGCGACCTTGTTGACGGGCTGTCTGGCCGGAGCACTTATATGATACAATAAGGAAATACAGCGAAGTGGAAAGAACTGTTATTTATTCGGCTTTGGCTCTAAAATCGTCAAAACTCATAGATTTGTACGCCTCCTCCTTAGCAAAATTTAGTTCTTTGAGTAATTGGGGCGCTTTTTTGTATCCAGGACTAATCATGATTCTGGCAAAGGTCTCATCCAACATGACGAATGCCGGATAACCCATACGACCATCCAATAAAGCAAAGGCCAATTGATGATAACCTCTTCGACCTTGATCGACAAATTTAAACGTTGTTTCGCCAAACATGATTTCCCCTTTCTGCTCTGCATTAAACTTTACGGGGTAAAAGTGCTCATTGAGCAACTTTATAATCTCAGGATCTTGAAAGGTTGTTTTATCCATCCGCTTACACCATCCGCACCAATCTGTATATACATCAACAAAGATTTTTTTAGGCTTGGTTTTGCTCAATTCATGTGCTTCCTCCCATGAATACCATTTAATAGATTCAGCACTAGTATCTGTATTAACATGATCTATTGACGGATTTAGGAAGGAAAAAAAACAGATAAGATAAAGCAACATATCGCAATTTTTTTTAATATTCAAGGTCAAATATAAGGCAACTATATATAAGAATCCAAATATGGGTTCTTAGGTGTGTATAACAAATTGCATAAAATAGGATTTCCCTTGATGAGCGAAACAAATCAACCCCTCACCACCACGCATTGCCAGCTGATTTCTAGGACTCAATAAGGAATATTGCCCCGGTCTTTAGACTGGGGATAAAAACAGATTCACTGTATTGGCTTTAGCCATTAATATGCATAGACTTGTTAAGGGCTAAAGCCCAATATGAAAAAGGCATGACTCCCCCGGATATAAATATCCGGGCAAAAG
>JAJRXG010000276.1 GCA_024276375.1 Bacteroidota bacterium
ATACTCCGCTCCCAACAAATTGGAGATAGAAAAAGTCGGCTTCAATATCCAATCTCGTGCTTTAAGATCCACGCTAATCGCCATAGATACTCTCTGTCTTGAGTCCACCAATACTGTGTTGCGATCATCAACATAGATCGACCCTGTATGATCCATCTGTAG
Source organism: Bacteroidota bacterium (assembly GCA_024276375.1). GTDB lineage: Bacteria > Bacteroidota > Bacteroidia > Chitinophagales > Saprospiraceae > JAJRXG01. The sequence goes on from JAJRXG010000276.1 coordinate 163, forward strand.
TCGTGCATAGATGCCGTGATGGATATATTCACACGCAAGGGCAAACTGATTGTCAGGTATTCCGGGTAGCCTCTTGTCCTTTAGATCCTCTCCCTTTCTAATATATTGGTCAAATGAAAAATCTCCCAATGTATAAGTACCCGTCAACTCGATACGATTGCTCACTTTTATCCCCATGAGGCCTTCTATCCCAATCCGGTCAGTACTTCCGGCATTGCGATAAAAAACACGACCGGGAAAGGCCTCCAATTCATAAGGCAATGCCTCATTGAAAGTCTGTATCTTATAAACACTCAAGTTGTATCGGATATCTGTTGTAAAACGTCCGCGAAACCCGATTTCGTAATTTCTGGCTCTCTGGGCATCCAGCTCTTCATTAAATCCACCCCCGTCCGGATTGGCCGTCAACTCACTCAGCGTAGGCATCGCAAAACTCGTACTATATAGGGCGTATGCAGAGTGATTGTTATGCAATCGATAATTGACGCCGAGTGATGGATGGACCGTGGATAGTGTACGGACACCATCGTCAATCCCATCTGAGGGAAACAAATCTTCGATCTCCAGTAGATTGTAATCATATCGCAATGAAGTGCGGATTGTCCATTTATTAGAAGACCATTGATCGATCAAATAAATGCCCACACTGTTGAAGCGCTCTACTTGTGACAGTATTTGATCCGCCCGACTACCATCATCATTAATGTAGCGATCTCGATCGTCACGCTGACGTGCAATGTCATAACCCAATCTCATCCGGTGTACTCCTGATGCGTTGATCTTCTTATACGTGATACTTGTGCCTTGACCTCCATACACTCTATCCAAAGCTATCTGACCTCCGTTGCGAAAAGGCAATCTACCATCAAATTTTCTACCCGAAACAAATGCGTAAGTCTCTAACTTAAAGGCATCAGACAGACCATGGACATACCTCAATGTTGACTTCCAATGCTTAATTGACTCTCCCGCCCTATATCGAAGATTGTTGGTACGTGCTGCTTGTCGATCCGCCATAACGGTCTCCAGCTTCACGCCTCCCGGATCCTCTCCTTTGGGACTATCAGTATAATGAAAGGCGAGATCTAGTCTTTGATTATCATTCCACTTATGCGCCCATTTGGCGGAAGCATTGAGTTGAAAAAAAGCACTATTCACTCTATATCCATCACCGGATTGTTGCAACACGGAGATCATTGCCGCATTTTTGTCATCCGAAATAGCACCTTGAAAACCATATACTTCTTGACCGAGACTTCCACGTCTATGCGAAATCGCAAGAACAGGCTCTTCAAATGGATCTTTCGTCTCGATAGAAATCACTCCACCGGCGGCATTGCCATAGAGACTGGCATTGGGTCCGTGCAAGACCTCGACCTTGGAGATATCACTCAACATGAGATTGTCTATCTGACCCTGTCCATCAGGAGTGGTCTCCGGTACACCATCCACTATCAATTTTATACCTCTAATACCAAATGCCGATCGTGCGCCAAAACCTCTCATTGATATTCTTAGATCTTGGGCAAAATTGTTGTCATTGGACATAAAAATTCCGGGAATCATGTCTATTTGCTCCGAAAATGTCCTCAATTGCAGAGAAGAGGATCTGAGCTTTAGATCTACCATTGATATACCGGAAGGAGTCGATTGATACTGAACCGGCAATCTCGTAGCCGTAATTTGAACGCTATCCAGGATCTCATTGACGGGTTCATCTGTCCCTTGTCCGGACAAGATATTCATACAGACGCCCAACCCAAACGCCAAAGACCACATGCACTTGTTCATATTCCTCGAGAATTCATCACTTTATTTTCGCAATTCTTGAATGTAATCAGCTACTGCATCAATCTGTTCTTTACTCAGAATATCTTTATACGGCGTCATCATCCCTTTGCCATTGGTAACTTGATTGATAATCTCTTCTTTGGGAATCTTAGAAACGCTCAAGTCCTTGGCACCGCCGACACCCATTTTGCCGTCCGCACCATGGCAGGCAAAACAATATTGCTTATAAACTAATTTTCCTTTTTTGCTGGATTGTGTTTTGTCAGCAGTGGATGTAGAAGTCTTTACTTCAGGAGTTGTAGAAGTTGTAGAAGCCGTGGATTGGGGTGTTGTGCTCTTGCTCTTCTCTCCGCAAGAAGCTATCGCCAACAATAATCCTAGTATGAAAGTGTACATAAACCTATTCATGAATCTCTAATTTTAATTGTAAGTGATGGTCTAAATGAAGCAAAGAACTATAAAATCCCTTTTTCTACCAAATATCTCTCGGCGTCCAGAGCCGCCATGCAACCTGTGCCTGCAGCTGTTACCGCTTGACGATATACTTTGTCTGCCGCATCTCCGGAAGCAAATACGCCCTCAGTTTTTGTCTTGGCAGAGCCGCATTGTACCAGCAAATACCCAACGTCATCCATTTCCAACCATGGCTTGAAGATATCTGTATTGGGTTTGTGGCCAATCGCTACAAAAAAGCCTTTGACATCCAATGTGGACTCCTCGCCCGTCTTGTTATTGCGAACACGTACACCTTCGACCTCTTCTTCTCCCAAGACTTCAACCGTTTCGGTGTTCCAATGCACTTCGATATTGGGCATATCATGAACCCTCTCTTGCATTATCTTTGAAGCACGCATCTCATCCCTTCTGACCAACATATGAACTTTGGGGCACAACTTAGCCAAATACGTAGCTTCCTCCGCTGCTGTATCTCCGGCACCAACGATTGCGACATCCATACCTTTAAAAAAGAAGCCATCGCATACTGCACAGGCCGATACACCTTTATTCATCAATCTTTGTTCCGAAGGAAGACCAAGCCATTTGGCACTTGCTCCTGTAGAAATAATGATCGTATGGGCTTCAAACAATTCATCTGATTCTGTCCAAATTTTATGTACCGACTCGCTAAAATCCACCTTGTTAATCATCTCGTACTTGATCTCCGTACCAAATCTTTCAGCTTGCTTCTGAAACTCTCCCATCATCGCCGGCCCCATTATCCCATCCGGATATCCAGGATAGTTCTCTACATCAGTCGTTATCATTAACTGTCCACCGGGCTCCGCACCGGTGAACAAGAGCGGAGTCAAACCCGCTCGTGCGGCATATATCGCTGCTGTGTATCCTGCCGGTCCGGATCCTATAATTATGCAATTTCTTATATCACTCATCTTCAACTGTTTATTTGGAGGGTATAATATGAACTTCGAAAGAATGTTCATTTATTTTGTCACTTCTTTCTTTCTCATCGCCAATAATTTTATGGACGCCTAAGGAGTAAATACCGAGTGATGCTTCGATTCCGCTAGAATATCTTCCTTGGACATGAGTTGTCGCCTGAATCTCCCCTCGACATACAACTTGGCCTGATCACTATAATGAGGACTCCATCGATTGCCGGATTGTCCCGTAGGCAAAATGCTCCAATTGTCTCCGTCGAGATCATTTAGATTGATCACACGGCGACAAGACGGCCCGTAAGTCACCTCGTAGGTTCCATCTCCACTCAGAGAAAACCCAAGATTATTGATCACCTCCCGGCCTCCATTGACCTCATAGGGTCCGATGTTAAAATAAGGTCTCAATGATGCGTTCTCTCCAAGAGCATGACCGTGTTCAATAGTATGTACGCGCCTCCACGTCCATTGAGATATGTCATCCCCCAATTGCTGCGTCAATTCCTCCATTGTTTTTGCGAATGCCTTTGTAACAATATCTTGTTCGCTCTCTCGGGATTGTGTAGTCCTATTATCCCACCACTGGGCCTCCGTATTAGCAATCAATCCTTGAATACTGCGATTCAGCAGACTAGTCGTCAGAAAATCATCCAGCCCTTTACCAATCTCATCAAACATCGCCATATGCAATGTCCAATACAGCCACTTGTTATAGATAACAGGGGCTACAGACTCCAGATTGTATCTGCCATCCCACTGAGCTAGGACGTCAAGAGCACTGCGGTACAATGGGATAGAAACATCGATGATACCACCACTGTTTTGGATCAATTGATCGACGATCTCCGGTGCATTGAGAGAAGTCGCTTCCGTAATCATAGATTTTACATCTTCGGTCCTCCAATCCGATTTAGAAGCTAGCAGATAGTGGATTCTACGAGCGCGATCTTCCGGTACAAAATACCCCGCCGGCAAGAAGCCCTGATCAGAAATCGACTGGTTGTTGGCACTATAGACAAAACCCTGTGGTGGATTGACCGATTGTGGATTCTCATCAAATGAGTAGTACTCTGTGATCTCATCCTTGCCACTGCTTCCATCCAAAATAAAATTGGGATTGATATGGTTGGGTCTTTTGGGCAGTTTGGCAGATGCCCACCAAGCGATATTGCCTTTGACGTCTCCGTACATCACATTGAGTCCCGGAGCGGTGATCAGCGAGGCTCCATCTCTTACTTCTTGCCAGCTCTCGGCATGCATGATCTGATACGACGACTCCAAAATCTTAAGCGGCCATTTTTGATAGATCCAAAATATTGAGATAGCTTCATCTGCTTTCATCCCTTCCGTGACCTGGGACATAATGCTTCCATGGTGTGTAGATCGAATTTCAATCTCAACATCATCACTCCCTTTTACCTTGATCACTTCTTTTCGACTTTCAATATCCGCCCAATGATCTACCTTCCAATATTTGTCAGGTTCATCCTCCTTGATACGCTCTCGATAAAAATCTATATCATCATTGGCAAACATCGTCAAACCTATGGCATG
>JAJRXG010000277.1 GCA_024276375.1 Bacteroidota bacterium
GGTTGTGGATGGATGACTTTGATACGATCTAAGGGAATCTCTAACTCTTCGGCAAGCAACATAGGTAGTGCCGTATAGATTCCTTGTCCCATCTCAGCTCTGGCGATGGCCAATGTAACTGTCCCGTCTTCTGCTATTCGTATCCAGGCATTCAGTGAGATACCTTGTCCCATCCCGATACCACTATACTTCTTGAGTTTTTTATTGACATGATGATTGAGACCGGCTACACCGATCACTAACCCCGTTCCCAAAACACCTCCGGTAATCATAAAATTACGTCGTGTGAAAATCCTTCTTTTCTTTGTTTTATCTTTTGACATGGTTGATCGTTGGAATGATTAAAGTGCGCCAAGCAATTCATTTGCTTCCTGTCGCATGCGTGCAGCTGTATGAATGGCCGCTTTGATCCGATTATAGGTGCCACACCGACAGATATTGGTGATTTTATTGTCTATATCTTCATCAGTGGGATCAGCTATCTCATCCAATAGTGCTTCTGCAGCTACGATCATCCCACTCTGACAATACCCGCATTGAGGCACTTGATGCTCTATCCATGCACGTTGTACGGCAGATAAATTCATGGATGATCCAACTCCTTCAATCGTTGTGATTTCTTTTCCTTCAACACTTATTGCCGGCAATGTGCAAGTTCGAGTGGCCACACCATTTATCATAACGGTGCAAGCACCACACGAAGATACTCCACAACCATATTTAGTGCCTGTCATATTTAGTTCGTCTCGAAGTACCCATAACAAAGGCATCCCCGGTTCAACGTCTATTTGATGTGTCTTTCCGTTGATCTTTAGTTCCATAATAAGTGATTTGCTTTACTAAAGTTAAGAGAAAAATCACGCCCTGAAAAATAAATTGAGATTATGTTATTAATACGGACGGTCTTGCTCCCACTTCCACGCAGATCGCATGATATCCTCTATAGTGTATTGCGGCGTCCATTCTAAGAGGCGTTTAGCCTTATCGTAATCAGAATAAATAGAGATGACATCTCCCGGGCGTCTCGCACCAATCTCATAATTGAGTGACTGTCCTGAGACTTTCTCAAACGCTTTGATCGCTTCCAAAACGGTAACTCCTTGACCGATACCGAGGTTAAAGACCTCATAGTGATCTGTGTTTTTTCGCTCCAAGAGATATTGAACAGCTTTAGTATGAGCATCGGCCAAGTCCATAATGTGGATGTAATCCCGGACACAAGAACCATCACGTGTATCATAATCATCTCCAAATACAATGCATTTCTCTCGTTTGCCGGCTGCTGTTTCTGTAATGACCGGTACAAGATTCAATGCTTTGACACGTGGCGCCTCACCCATGAGACCTGAAGGGTGGGCTCCTCCGGGATTGAAATAACGCAATGATACTACGTTTGTGCCCCAGATACCGGATAGATCTTTGAGGACATACTCTCCGATCTGCTTGGTACGACCATAGGGAGATTCCGCTTCTTTCATCTCTGTTTCCTCCGTCACCGGCAAGTCTGAAGCCTCTCCATACACCGTACAGGAAGAAGAAAAGATAACATTATTTATTCCATATTTATGAACTTCATCCATAACATTGAGCAAGGAGTTGAGATTGTTCTTAAAGTATAAGATCGGTTTTTCAACAGACTCTCCCACAGCCTTTAAGGCGGCAAAATGGATGATGGCATCAATATCTTGATGGTCTTCAAACACTTTCCCGACTTTCTCAGTATCACATAAATCTATATTGTAGTTGATTGCTTTTTGTCCTGTTATGCGCTGCACCGCCTCTAAGGCTTCTGGTTTAGAATTCATGAAGTTATCTATCGATACAACCTGATATCCCGCTTTTATAAGGCTTACTAAAGTATGGCTCCCGATATAACCACTTCCACCTGTTACTAGTACTTTTGCCATCTGTTGTTGGAGATAATTAAATTACATTTGTCAAAAAAAATATAGCCCTTGAATTCATTGAAGGATCTCGTCCACAAGATAAAAGAAATTGCCACTGAAGCAGGTGACGCAATAATGAAAATCTATAATGATGAAAACTCGTGGGAGATTGAATACAAAGGCGATCAATCTCCATTGACCTTGGCTGACAAAACGTCCAACGAGATTATCGTCCGAGGGCTGAATCAACTCGATGATGTTTTTCCTGTTCTGTCAGAAGAGGAAAAAATGATTGATTTTCAAATCCGCAAAAGTTATAAGTATTTTTGGCTTGTAGATCCTCTTGATGGAACAAAGGAATTCATCAAGCGCAATGGTGATTTTACTGTAAATATTGCCTTGGTAGAATCCGGGCGTCCTGTACTTGGGGTTGTTCAAGTGCCTGTTACGGGAGAGATATATTGGGCTAGCCAAGGAAACGGTGCATATTATCAAAATAATAACGAAATCACTCAACTTTCGGCCTCGCGATTTACAATAAAAGACCAAGGACTAAGGGTTGTTTGTTCGCGATCCCATATCAATGTGGACACGAAAGATTTTATTAAGACCTTGAACCGTCCGATTACTGTTTCGAGGGGTAGTTCTCTGAAATTTCTTTTGATCGCTAGTGGTCAAGCTGAAATATATCCTCGCCTAGGCCCCACGATGGAGTGGGATACCGGTGCCGCTCAAATCATCCTCGAAGAATCGGGAGGACAAGTCATCCAATGGGATACTCAAACACCCTTGAGATACAATAAAGAAAGTCTGTTAAATCCATACTTTGTTGCTAAAGCACAGCTCTTGAGCACATGATTTCGGGTGTCATTATAACGCTAAATGAAGAAGATCATATTGAGGAATGTCTCCAGTCACTCCATAAATTTTGCGATGATATAGTCGTAATTGATGCAGGAAGTACGTACAAGACAAGAGCTATTGCAAGACGTTTGGGTGCTCGAGTCTTTGTGCTGCCATGGAAGGGATACGGCTATGCACGAAATATGGGAGCCAAAAGGGCAAAAAATTCTTGGATTTTTTCTATCGATGCCGACGAGAGAGTCACAGATACGCTCGCTGATAGTATCATGAGCAGAACACTTGAGATCAATCAAGTGTATAAATGCAAGCGAAGTACCCGTTATTGTGGAAAGTGGATCCGCTTCGGGATATGGAATCCAGAATGGAAAACGAGGCTTTATCATCGACAAGAATCACAGTGGAACGATAGATTGGTCCATGAGACATTGTCCTCCAAAACAAAGCTATCCCATATACATCTCCATGGAAATCTCCTGCACCTCGCTTACCCTAACCATCAGATGCTAGAAAAAAAACTATCTCAATATGCACTACTCTCTGCCCGACAATGGATGCAAGAGGAATACAATCCCGGAATTGTAAAAAGAACCTTAGGCCCTGCCTATCATTTCACAAGAGGATATCTTCTTAAACTTGGTTTTCTCGATGGTATGCACGGCTTGAATATTGCACTAGCTTATTTCAGGTATAACCAACAGAAGTATCGACACTATACTAAGCTATCGGATGAATCAAATCGCATTTTTTCTCAAACCAATGTTGAATCGCACCCTCCAAATACGGACTCAGAGCACTATAAACTTTGATGTGATAGTCATTGATCCAATCTATTTCGTCCGGTGAAAGCAAGGATACTTCAATCAAAGAAATATCTAGGGGATATAAAGTCACATTGTGATGACACAAGAATCCGGGATATGTGCTCTGCTGAGCGATCACCAGATTCTCAATCCGTATTCCATACGCTCCATCCTTGTAGTACCCCGGCTCATTAGAGCTAAACATTCCCGCTTCCAATGCTGTGGTAGCCCGACTTCCGGTACCGGGAGCATATCCCTGAGGCGGTTCGTGCACATTCATAAAAAATCCGACACCATGTCCCGTCCCATGTCCATAATTGCGTCCACATCGCCACAAATGTTGCCGTGCCAATACATCCAATTGCGATCCCGTAGTTCCAACCGGATAATGTATTGAATCTAAAGAAATATGCCCTTTGAGAACAAGTGTAAAGGCAACTTTTTCTTCTTCTTTTGGCGCCCCCATAGCAATCGTCCTCGTAATATCACTCGTCCCGTCAATATACTGGCCTCCAGAATCACACAACAGGATACCTTCTCTTTTTATCTCTAAGGCCGTCTCCTTATGTGGTCTGTAATGATTGATTGCACCATTGGATTTATATCCTACAATAGCAGGAAAACTCTCTCCATAATACCCCTCTTGTTGGCTCCTAAAATATGCGATTTTTTCGGCAAAATCGAATTCCGTCACCACTTGCTGATCTACATTTTGATCCAACCAGTAAAAGGCATGAGCCAATGCAACTCCGTCTTTGATCATCATACGCTCAATATGCGCCTGTTCAACCTCATTTTTAATGGCCTTCAACCATCGTGTAATCGTACGGCCATCCTTTCTAACATCTTTGGGAATCAACTCATACAATTTGTTATTGCAATCATCGGGATTGACCAAAACAAGCTCTTTAAGCTCTTGCAGATCCTTGTTTATCCGGTCATATGACCGGACATCAATGCCTTGTGTTTTGAGATAGGTTGACATCTCTTTTGTGGCTTTATGCTCTGTGATATACAACCGCGCTTCTGACAAGCCCACTAAGAGATACGCTAGAAATACAGGATTAAAGGGTATATCTTTCCCTCTCAGATTGCACATCCAAGCAATATCATCAAGTGTCGTTATCAGGTGCCACTCTATTTTGTCCGCCTGCATTATCGTTCTGACTTGTGCAATTTTTTCTCCCGCACTTTTGCCGGCATATTTCACATCATGAACAAAGATGGGCAAGTCCGGAATAGCGGGTCTTCCTTCTTTCCAAATCTCACCAATCAGATCATATTGGGTCACCACAGAAATATTCTTTTTTGTCAGCTGCTTGACATACTTTCTGATACTCGTAGGTGGCCACATGTCCGAAGTCATCGCTAGCACATCTCCTTCAGAAAGATTCTCTAATATCCATTTGTCGGGTTGTGCCTTGTCTGAAAGCCCCATTTTATGCAATGCGATTTCACTCTCCAAAAGCTCTTGTTCTGCTTGTAGAAAGTATCTTGAATCCGTCCATAATCCCGCATGAGTTGCCGTGATTACTACGGTTCCGGCCGATCCAGTAAAACCAGATATCCAGGTCATTTTTCTCCAATAAGGAGCCATGTATTCACTGTTATGTGGGTCACTGTTGGGGATAACGATGGCCGAAATCCCTTTTGCTGACATTAAATTACGCAACAACAAAAGCCTCTCATTTATCATTTGGCACATAATTTGCTATAAGTCAATATATAGTATATTACAAATAATTGTAATATGTTTGTTTCGAATTGAAATTCTTCCTGAGAATATGTTCGGTTTTCAGAACTGAATGTAAAACAAAATTGTTTCTTTAACGCCGTCTTGTTACTAACAAGGCCATGAACCATAACCAATATGCTCAAGCAAAGTCTTTCACAACGGATGATTCAGAAGCTGTCTCCTCAGCAGATACAGCTGATGAAACTATTGCAGATTCCTACAGCAACACTCGATCAACGAATAAAGGAAGAGTTAGAATCCAACCCTGCCTTGGAAGAAGGAGAAGAATATGATGAGGTTTTTGACATCCAAGAGGAGTCTAATACGGCAGAGGAGACTCAAGAAGAATTTGAGTTAGATGACTATCTCAATGAATATATTGAAGATGATCCTATTTCATATAAATTGAGAACTGCAGACTATTCTACGGAAGAAGTGAAAGACAATCCTCTGGCCGTTGGATCAAGTTTTCACGAGCACCTGATTATGCAATTGGGTCTGATGGAATTTGATTGTACGGAAGATGAGATTATTGCCGAACAAATTGTCGGAAGTATTGATGCGGATGGATACCTAAGGAGGAGTCTTGATGCCTTAGTGGATGACCTCATGTTTACGCGCAATGTCGATACAGATGTCGAGCATGTTCAGAAGATCCTCACCCGTATTCAGCACATGGATCCAGTAGGTGTGGGCGCCCGAAATCTTCAAGAATCTCTTTTGCTTCAGATGGCAGACCGAATCACACGAGAAAAAAACCCTGAAAAGTTAAAAGCGAAGCAACTGGCGAATAAAATTTTAGGTAAGTATTTCAATGAATTCAGTAAAAAGCATTATAGCAAAATGAAACGTTCGCTATCGCTTTCTGACAACCAACTCAGAGATGCAATAGATGAAATATTATGCCTCAATCCAAAGCCTTCAATAGCCTTTAACAGCTCCCAACATGGATCCCGGACTACGACCAATCAATATGTTGTTCCGGACTTTATCATTGCCAATCGTGAAGGAGCGTTAGAATTGACCTTGAACAACAAAAACGCTCCGGATCTTCGGATCAGTGATCATTATATGGATGTTCTCAAGGGTTTCAAAGAAACAACTCAAGGAAGGCGTTCCACCAAGCAAGAAAAAGAAGCTGTCATGTTTATTAAACAAAAAATTGATAGTGCAAAGTGGTTTATCGATGCTATTAAGCAACGTCAAGAAACACTGTATAACACCATGTACACCATAATGCAATATCAACATGATTACTTCTTAACAGGGGATGAACGATTTATCAAGCCCATGATTCTAAAAGACATTGCAGAGGTAACGGGTTTGGATATTTCTACCGTTTCGCGTGTTGCCAATAGCAAGTACGTCCAAACCGAATTTGGTACACGCAGGCTCAAGGATTTCTTTTCTGAATCCATTCAAAAACAGAATGGAGAGGAGGTCTCTACCCTTGAGGTAAAGAATATACTCGCTGATATTATTCTAAAAGAAGACAAAATCAAACCGCTTTCTGATGAACGCCTCAAGGACATACTTACTGATCGGGGTTACAACATAGCACGGCGCACTGTTGCTAAGTATCGAGAACAACTCAATATACCTGTGGCTCGTTTGAGAAAGCAGTTGTAGTCCACCTTAGAAGCGGATCAGATGAAATTTGACTTCCCCGAGCGTATTGATTTCCAATGTACTAAAAGGAAATTTGAGGACATTTAACACGTCAAGCAACGATCTGAGAAAAGGCGATGGGGTTTTTATTTTTGAAAAATCCACGTCTAAAGAAATGTACCACTGTGAATAACGGGGGAATACCTCCTCAAAATCATAGACTTGTCCATCTATTTCCCATTGATTTTTATATCCCCCGAGCATATTCTGCGCTCCATAGCCAAGACTTACATTCAACCATTGGGGGACGGCGGTATTGGGGAGGAATGAATGAATATTGGCTGAAATCCATGTGGTCTGTCCGTTATAGTCCTTGAGCCATCGTTGCAAAAACCCATTACCATATAAGGCCTTGGTACGATCATTAATAAGGTCTATCTGGCTAGGAGAAGTAGTATATGTAACGGGCGTATAAGAACTTTTGATTCTAATCCTTTGTTCCTTCCATCCCAATTGTTGTCCGACAAATATGCCTCCACCAAGTATATTGGAGGCCATATCCGGCCACGAGAAACCCCATCGAGCGCTAAAGCCATCCATAATCTCGATAGTTGTTTGAAAGACCAAGCCACAAGCCATTCCGGACAAAATAGCCGCTTCTTCTTCCGCTCCTGCCCACTTCCATCCTCTATATGCTAGCCAGGATTGATTGTAAGTAGAAAAGACATGTCCGGTCTTATCCATCATTCGCCATTCGCCCATATCATTGTAAAAATGGAATTTACTTCGGGGAAAATCTTCATACCAAGACTTATAAAGGGCAATCGACCCTAGTATATATGTTGTTCCTCCGATACCAAGCAACAAATTCCGACGTTTTTTATGGACTTTAGGTAAAGCAATCTCCGGAGCATAGCCGTTCTTTATTGTATCTATCTGAGAAAAACTTTGGTGTGTGATTCCAAACGTGGAAGCAAGAAATAAAAGTAAATTCCAATATCTCATGTTAGAGCATATATTCAATGGTAAAAAACAACACCTAAGCGTATAACTTACGATATTTGAGACATATGAAACAAAAGATCTACTCTTCTTTCCTTTTTTCAAAATTGGGCGTTTTTCTTTTCTTCGTTTTGATATCACTGGGCAGCAAGGCCCAAGATATCCACTTTACCAATTTTCGCATGGCTCCCCTGTCAGTAAATCCTGCGTTAACAGGATCTTTTAAGGGCTCATATCGCATCAGTTCGATATATAGGGATCAATGGCGATCTATTGACAATAGCAGGCCATATGCTACTCCATTTATATCGGGAGAGTACAACATTGCAGGTGGGCTTTTGTTGGATCAAGATTGGATCTCTGGCGGATTGTCTTTTCAACGCGATCAATCGGGGAGTCTTAATTTTCGCAATCAGATGACAGCCCTCAATGTAGGATATCATATTGGGTTAGATAAGAACTATCTCAATGTGTTTTCTGTTGGCATCACTTATGGCAATATGACACGAGGGGTCAACCTTCAAGGCATTACTGGAGAAATATTGGACAATACTGCCCCCGGCACTACTCCAAGTCCGGGGATGATCTTTTCGGGGATAGGAGGTGCTCCGGGAGAAGAGCAAAGAACCAGATCTTTTAGTACTCTATCGATTGGAGTTGCTTACAAAGCGACATTAGACAATGGTAGTCTCATTCGATTTGGTGTCAACGCAGGTCACGTCAACAACCCCAATGCTTCTATTTTTTCGGGTGGTAGAGATAGTATCTCTGTTGGCGGGCCTAGACCGGGTGAACAACGAGATTCCTTTGGTCCAAAGATTGTTCTTCATGGAGAGGGCTCTTTTCTCATGACGGACAAAGTCCGCATCAATCCGGCTATTTTGTTTCAGTCACAAAGAGGTTTTCGAGAGATCGCCATTCAATCCACGGCTGATTATATGCTGAATCCCGAAAAACAAATGACCGTGATCGGCGGTCTTGGTTATCGCATAGGAGATGCTATAGAATTGATCGGAGGCATACAAATCAAAGATCTCAAAATCCAGCTCAGCTATGATGTTACGACCTCGTCCTTAACACAAGCTGGGGGTGGTGCATTTGAACTCGCATTGGGATATATCGGACGAATCTATAAAACGCCCCAAGTCAAACCTGTTATATTCTGCCCAAGACTTTAAGAAATACTGTGATGAACACACATAATATGATTAGACTTATTGCAACCTTTATTTGCCATTCTTTAGTTTTGACAATCTTGGTTGCCCAGCCTATCACTACTGTCAAATACGAAGTGATGATCCAAACTGCAGATGAACGTGTGGCAGAAGGAGATTACTACAATGCACTTGACTGGTACCGCCAAGCGTATAACGAATCCAAGGCTACAGATCTCGCCCTCTCTATCGGTTATGCATATTATAAAATGCGCGATTTTAAAAAAGCTGAAAGATGGTATTCCAGAATACTCGACAAGGACGAGGACAATATTTTTATTGACGATAGATATGCCTATGGTAAAACCCTCAGATCACTGGGGCAATTTGATATGGCAAGGCAACAGTTTCAAATGATTCTTGAACTTAGTGCGGATGAAGGGCTGATAGAATTGTCCGAAATAGAATTGGCGGGGATGAATCAAGTTCCTTCTTTTGCTCAAAATGAAGACGTTTTGGTGAGCTTTGCTTCTGAAACCATTAATAATGGTACCGGAGAATATTCGCCTGTTCAATATGATGAGACATCTCTCTATTTTACTTCCTTCCAAAGTAGAAAAGAAGTAGTGCTTGATGGCAGCGAAAAAAACTACGAAGCCAAAGTTTATCTGACCCAACTGTCCCCGGAAGGGTATGGCAAACCCAAAGCACTGGGAATCAAAATCAATCGAGAAGATTATCATCAAGGCAATGTGACTTTCTCTCAAGACAAGCGAACGATGTATTTTACTCGTCAAGTCATAGAAAACGATCTGGTTCAGTCGTCAACACTTTATGAGAGTAAAAAAGGAGACAATGATGAATGGGGATATGCTGTTCCGGTAAAAGGCATCAATGGAGACTGGATTGTCACCCAACCGGCTCCAGGAGAGCTTTTTGGACAAGAAGTACTGTTTTTTGCCTCTGATATGGACGGAGGAGAAGGTGGCTTGGACATATATTATGCACTCATCCGCGGAGCATCCTTAGGGCAACCCGTCAATCTGGGCTCAACAATCAATACCAAGGGGGATGACATAACGCCCAGTTATCACGACGGCCAATTATACTGGAGTACTGCCAGTCGTCCGGGATTCGGAGGTTATGATATCTTCTCTTCAACATGGGATGGCAATCGCTGGTCAATACCTGTCAATATGGGCAATAATTTTAATGGCTTATTTGACGATTACTATCTCTCCTACAACGATGACGGAACCAGAGGATATCTCGTCTCCAATCGTCCCGACCCCAAAAAGAAAAAACTGAAAAGCGAGACTTGTTGTTATGACATATACACATTTGCAATCAAGCAACTCAACATAGAGCTATTGGTCGGTGTCGGTACTATGGATGAAAAACCCCTGAATGGCGCCACCGTACAAATCGCAGACTTGACGGTGTATGATGAACCGCGATCTCAGACTTTGCCGGAAGAATATCGATTTGAGTTTGATTTGTTTCCCGAGCGCAAGTATCGTGTTATTGTCTCCAAGGATGGATACTCCTCCGATACATTGGAGTTGACTACAAATGGCATTGTTGAGGATAAAGTCATACGCAAAAAAGTATTGCTTGAAAGAACGACAGAAGTTGATCAACCTAGTTTTACTATTGAAACGGTCACGATAAATGAACCAATACGATTTGACAATATCTACTATGATTTTAACAAGTGGGATATCTTGCCCGAATCCGAATCAGATCTGACGATCATCCTTAACTTAATGCGCGAATATAATGATATGGTGATCGAGCTATCGTCACATACGGATTCACGTGGGCGTACTGCTTATAATCAGGATTTGTCCCAGAGACGGGCGGAGTCAGCTCGTCAGTGGTTGTTAGATCGAGGTGTTGCGCCTGAGCGTATCATCGCCAAGGGCTATGGAGAATCTGTCATACTCAACAAATGTGTCAATGGAGCCCGATGTACAGATGAAGAGCACCGCTTCAACCGTAGAACGGAATTTAAGATTCTAGCAGGCCCACAAACAATTGAAATACGTCGCGAAGTCAAGAAAGAAAAGCCTAGCGGGAAACAATCTATAAAACGCCTAAAAACGCCCAAAATAACACTCTTAAAGAACAACCAAGCCTTGGGTGTCATCAATGAAGGAGATAAGAAAAAAGTCGTTTTTGATTTTGTGAACACAGGCGATTCTGACCTGATCATAGAACTTGCAACGGCATGCAAATGCACGGAGATTACATGGCCTCAAGAGCCTATTCCACCTAGTGGAAAAGGTAAAATAGAGGCTATTTTTGATAGTTCCGGTATGGAAGGTCAATACACCAAGACCATTGATATCATAGCCAATACAGATCCGATTGTTGTTGAAGCAAAATTTACCGTAACGGTAAAGCGCAGACCTTGAATTCATAAAGCGAACACAACATTAAGTTTAAAACCCACTAGAATTCTTAACTTGAGTGCATATGGCATCAACGATAAGTGATTTTCAATGGGGAGGACTCATCTTTGGGATGCTATACATTGTTTTTGCAGATCGTCAATTTCAGCACTGTTGGATATACGGCTTTGTCAGTGCGGTATGCATCGTAGTTGAGGATTATACTCACACGCGTTTGTACGCAGATGGATTTCTGCATGTGATGTATGCCATGATGGCCATCTTGGGAGTTTTTCTCTGGCGCAAAGGAAAGGCCAAAGAGCACTATATCAGACTTTCTAAGATTGGCACAGGCACTTATCTAGGGTATCTTCTTATTTCATTGCTCATCGGAGGAGCGGCCGGTTATCTATTGGATCATGAGACCGATGCATTGTTTCCCTATCTGGATGCATTTTCATCTACTTTGGCCGTCTTTGCTACTTTTTTGGTTATTTATCGCGTTATTGATGTGTGGTCGTTCTGGATACTCATCAATGTGATCAGTATCTACTTATATTGGCAGACGGGAGCCCCTCTTCTTGGACTATTGTATGTGGGATATTTGATTTCCAACATTTTAAAATGGAAATCTTGGCATCTTCAATATAAGCTTCAACAGCTGGGATGACAAAATCGTAGCGTAAGAACCACAAGACCTTATATGAAAAAATTGATATGAGTAGAGAGTTAGAATTATTGGAAAAATTAGAAAAGGAACTCAATCTAAAGGAGTTGCAGATCAAAAGTCTCCTAACGATCACACAAGCTATAAATGACAATGTCTCGGGAGATGGTCTTTTCAATATGTATCGCTCTTTTTTAAGTTGGGAGATGGGCATCACGCATATGGCGCTTTACCTTCCGGAAGAAGAATCTTCATGGTATTGTGCTACCCAAATCGATGATAAAGGAAGAGATTATACGACAGAAGAGATTATTCCCCTATTGCTCATCTATAAACGCCTCCATACGATTAAACCTCATGATCCGGAGGTGTTACAGGACTTTGATATTGTCATTCCTGTTTTTCACAAGAGCAAACCTATCGCGTATTCCTTAATAGGAGGTATTAAGTCTAAGGATGATCTCTACAACAAGATACAGTTTATAACAACGATCACCAATATTATTGCCGTTGCTATTGAAAACAAAAGATTGTTCAAAAAACAGATCAAACAAGAACTGTATAAGAAAGAGCTAGAATTGGCAAGCAATGTTCAAAAAATGCTCATTCCTCATGCGCTTCCATTAAATGACAATTACGAGGTCGCAACGATATACAAACCTCATTTTAATATTGGTGGAGATTACTTGGATTTTATTGATTTTGATCATGATAGATTTCTCTTCTGTATAGCAGATATTTCGGGCAAGGGTGTAGCTGCGGCTCTCCTCATGGCCAATTTTCAAGCCATGATACAGAGTCTTATCTATCAATACCGGGATTTAGAGACTTTTATTTTCGCACTCAATCAGACGGTTTATCGCGTCACCAAAAGTGATAAATTTATTACTTTCTTCATAGGAGAGATTGATCTGAAGGCCAAGACATTGAAGTATATCAATGCAGGGCACTATCCGCCCGTACTATATCAAAACAAAGATCTCAAAAGGCTTACTTCCGGCTGTACTGTCATTGGTGCTTTTGAAAAACTTCCTGAGATTCAAGAAGAGGTTATCACCTTGGATGAAGGAGCTTTAGTAATGTGTTTTACCGATGGCCTAGCAGACATCACCAATGAAGAAGGTGTCTTCTATGAAGACCGTGGCATCGAGCACTTTGTTCGTACCTATGGACATCTTTCTGTTCAGGAGTTTCACAAAAATCTCCTATTGGAGATTGATGCGTACCGCGGAAGTGTTGATTATCCCGATGATATTGCTGTGATCAGTTGCAAGGTGAAACACTTTCTTTGATCCTTGTGATACACATAATCGTAGTTTATCCAAAATAAAAATTTGCTATAGCAAGTACTAAGGAGTCGTTACTATCTATAAGGTCATGAAGACTCCGACGGTGTAAGCCGGATTGGCCAGAATCAATTCTCCTCTAAAAGCTCCACCAAACCCCACAGAGACACCCCAGTTATTGGAGACATTATATGATGCTTCGAGTTCATACGCAGTGAACTCAGTATTGTTGGCAAACAGGCTTGTATTATTTTGTAATCCTGCCGGGGGTTCGTTTTTTAGTGATTCGAGGACTTTAATACGACCGATCATCCATAATTTTTTTTCAAAAAGTTGAATACCCATTTCGACTCCTATCCGCCATTCATCCGAAAAACCATTGGTACGATTGTTAAATCCTACGGAAACATTGCCATACATGGGGTTTTGACCCAAGATCCATCCGGTTCCGGCATCAAAGGTCAAGATCTGATTGAATTCACCATCTCCTATTTGGAGGTTTCCTTGAGTACCTCCCGAAGACTGGCCAAAAGGGAGTCCCAAGGTAAGTGTGGCCGTAGTGGAAATCTTCCGTCCCGGAGTCAGGCCGTATTTGATAGAGATATCCATATCTCCAATTCCGTTGATGGCTTCTCCGGCCAGAATAAGATCTCCTGTGGTCATTGATATTTGATTGTTGGTATAGGTGCGCACAAACAACGGAGCGTATAGAATAGCCGTAATACGATCTGTAAATCCATATTCTCCATATACAGCTGTACTGAAAAATCCTGTGGTGATATTGGGATCCAATAATCCAGCGTCCGTATAGTGCTGATCAGAGACCATCCACCACTCAAAGAGTTTAAAATATCCTTTCCCCTTAGGTTGAGGCCATCCTCCTCCTCCCGCAGCCATCACTACAAATCCTACAATTAGCCCAAGGCTAAGTACATATTTTTTCATAACATTGATCTTATTCTTATTCGGGGTCTCCCATTATTCCCTCGCCCACTTTAACATTAAAAGGCTTACACCAATACAAAACAAAATTGTAATCTGTCAATCCGATGCCACTCGTCAGGTTGTAACGGTGTTGTCCTTCAAATATTTGGACTTCCCCAATCTCTAAAGCTCCCGATACCGTGTTGAGGTTGTTGCTCAAATAAACATACAAACCGGGAAGTGCTGTAGTGGCTTTATAATTTTCCGCAATCTCCAAAACCAATTGTCCATCCATATCCACCAATTGAAAACCTCCTTCCAGTACATAGCTGCTTGTAGTGACAATCGTACCTAATCTTTTTGTCCCTGTGTTTACAATCGTAGTAGTTTCTCCAACATGGATTAGGGTGCTTTTACTGACAGGGTCGGATGTATTTACAGTAGCCGTAATAGTGGCAGAACCCGTCCCAACTGCTTCTAATAAGCCCTCCGAATCCACACTGATGATGGTCGGCGCATCGCTGGACCATTCGATCGGGAGTTGTTCCGGTTTGCCTACATTATTGAAGTAGGTGGCCTCCAATTGATATGTTGATCCAAATTCTATCGTGTCCAAGATATTGTTGAACCGTATCTCAGGCATCACGTAATCATCAATATAATCATCGCCGATACACGATAGACATTGTACCGAAAGGTATAAAAGCCCAATCAGATAGTATATTTTTATCATATTCTAAATTCTCACTTCGATTCAAAGGTATTTGAAACCTATATTGACTTTTGTTAACGACAATATATAAAGTTTAGTACAAGCTTCCTATTGAATTATTCAGACACGATCAATTCATGCAGGCCTGAGATATTGCTCTGTGGCAATTGATGGTGCCCTTTACTTAGGTGATATTCAGCTAGGTAATTCTGTTCCGGTTGTCCCGGTGTCGGCACATAAATAGCTTGTTTTTCCAGTTTGTGGAGATCCATTATCGTGGTATAGCCAGGTCTGCAAACTACGTATTTGGATCTCAGCAGTCTTTGATTTACCTGTTCTTGTGAGGCGATATCAATAACTTCTTGAAATTGTAGATAGTCCACGTGCTCGAGTCGTGGTTTGTGAGTGCCTCGGATCAACACCATTGCTCTTCCGGGTTGATTCAAGGCGTATTCGATCAATTTTAATTCAAATTGGGTTCTCGAGGGTTCAGGTCCGGAGAGCAGAAAACAAATATCAATATCGTTTTTATGATTATTGGGGATTCCTTTCATTCTTGTTAATGCACCGATATGCCTGTATTTTTTTATGCCTTTGGGTTCTGACAGTTTTCCGGACAAAGACAATTCGGGGGATTGATAATCCGGGATCCATACTTCGTCGTATTTGTTGAGATAGTATCGATTGATATGTGATGCAATCCACGACAGACTTGGGTGTCTGAAGGGAATATGAAGTTGATGAGCTACTACAATGCTTTCACATATATCAGAATAACACCCAAGGCGGTGATCCGATATGATAAGATCAATATTCAGGTTTTTTACCAATTCTCTGACAATGGCTTTTTCTTGCAGGACTGCACGCATTAATTGAGGAGAAGTGAGTAAGATATTGATCCACATAGTATTATGCTTGTACTGCACTCCATAAGAAGGGAGCTGGATGGCGTTAATCTGTGGAAATTCCCGAGCCAACCATTCAAGGGCAAGTCCGTCACTGGCCAAATATATCTCATTGTTTGTCTGCAGATGAGTAATGAGCACCGATACCCTGCTGACATGTCCTAAACCCCAGTTTAAAGGGGCAACAAGAATCCTTTTATTGCGATATTTCTTTAAAAAAGTTAGATTTTCCACCAAGGACAAAGGTAGTACGAAAAACGCCCATCAGCATGCTGAACGGGCGTCTCAAAACAAAACGAAAAACCAACTTTAACTTATCAACTCTCTATAGTTACCTTTATAAACCATTGCGAAGTTTAACAGGGATAGACTTCACTTTTCCATTTCTGTTGACCTTAATATTGACAGTATCTCCAACTTTTACCCACTTTATAGCATTCTGAAGTTGCTTAACATTGTCTATGGGTTTTCCATCCACTCCTATAATAACATCCCCGATTTCAACACCACTGTTTTTAGCGGAACTATAGTATCTACCAATATATCCAGTTACCAATACTCCTTTATTTGTTTTTATATCTATGCCCTGTGATTTGGCCAGATCTATTATTTCCTCATTTACCTCAGCAATTCCAACTCCTAACATTGCTCTTTGTACGTTGCCACCAACTTCAAGTATATCCTTAATCACTCGTTTCACAAGATTGCCCGGAATAGCAAATGAATATCCCGCATAGACACCAGTAGGAGAAGAGATGGCTGTATTGATTCCTATTAATTCACCTTTTGTATTGACCAATGCGCCTCCACTATTGCCGGGATTGACAACTGCATCGGTTTGAATAAACTCTTCGATGGTTTTTTGCCCTTGAATAATATCAAGATCTCTGCCGATGGCACTTATGATACCTGCTGTTACCGTGGATGTGAGATTGAAGGGATTGCCTACCGCAACTACCCATTCGCCTACCTTTGCTTGGTCAGAATCAGCAAAATCCAAATAGGGCAAATGATCTATACTCTGGCCTTCTTTTAATCTAATAACAGCTATGTCTGTACTAGGGTCTGTACCTATTTTTTCCGCTTCGTATGTTTTGCCATCTTCCATTGTTACCGACAAGACATCTGCAAAACCAACTACATGGTTATTGGTTACAATGAGCCCCTTATCATCGATCAATACACCAGAGCCTGTACCTGCCTGAGGTCGCTCTCTGGTACGGCCATATCCCCAAAAATCGCCAAATCTGTCATACTGCCTACGGTATTGCTTCTTCTTATATGCAACATATGCATTGTTCTCGGCACTAATGTGTACTACTGCCGGATTAGCAATCGCCGCTGCTTGAACAAAATCAATAGAACAGTCTATAGTGCTCTGGCTTACTTGATGTGTGCGTATCGGGGATTGTTCGTATATGACGGTGTCTTTATCAAAGCTCTTAAATGCTCCAAATGCTATGGCTCCTCCTATTATTCCTGCAATTACTAATCGAAAAATAGATTTCATGGTTTTTTTGTTTTGATGGTTTGACCAATTTGATTCCGTTTTTCTTCCATTATTGTTGCCACTTAACGCAAGGAAAAAGAGACTTGTTCTTGAGGCGCAATGGATTAACACACTCTTAACGAACTTAAAATTTAAGATTTTAAACGATCTATTGCTTCGGCTAGATCCCAATCTTTTTGTGTTACTACATTACCACGATCATGGGTTGTCAGTTGGATGTGTACTTTATTGTAAACATTGGACCAATTGGGATGATGATTATGGGCTTCCGCCAAAAAGGCCACTTGAGTCATGAAAGCAAAGGCTTGAGTAAATGACTCAAAATCAAATGATTTGCATAGTTTGTTATCACGTTCTTGCCACATTTGTCTATATTTTTTATTTATTTAACAAACTGTAACTATTCAGCACCTCTGTTTTTAGACAGTAAATAGGCATTTTTGTTCCTGTCGAAGCCATATTTTTTGCAGCGTAGCATCGTTACGTAAGAAAAATCTGGCAAAGACAGGGGCAAAAAGGGCATTTTCTGGCAAAAAC
>JAJRXG010000278.1 GCA_024276375.1 Bacteroidota bacterium
GAGTGATTGTTGACATAGACGAGACGATCACGAGTTTGGACACAGTAGGACAAACCTTAGTCTATACAGATGAAGCGGGCAATGTATTTACAGCGGACTTGACGGGATTAGAGACCTTGACGGCCTTGGATACAGTAGGCCAAACAATGACATATCGCGATGAACACGGCAATATATTTACGGCAGACATCAGCCAATGGGAAACCACTACCACGGTGACCAATACAGTAGGCGGCAACCGTATAGCGACCTATACCAATGAAGACGGAGTGAGTGTTGACATAGACGAGACGATAACAACACTAAGTGGTACATCGGACAATCTAACCTACACATCAGAAAATGGGGCAACAACAACATTTGATGGTACTGACGATCAAACAATTACGGACTTTTCCCTAGCTTCTGACACCTTGTCAATAACTATTGAAGATGGCAATACATCTATAGTGGATTTGTCCGGTATTTTTAACAGTAGTTTGGCAGAAGTATATGATACGACAGGCAATCAAGCTTTGACGACTTCTTTTTTGAACATTAATTTTGGTGTGGATGGCATTGTAGATCCTGATTATACAACTTCTACAAGTAGTATAACGGTATCTAAACCGGGCAGATATAGAATAACTTATCGCGTAACTACCCAAGTGACAACAAACACTCGAAGTGGAGGTGAGTTCAGGTTGACAAATAATGGCCTTACGGTTCGAGGTACCATAGCTAACACTTATCAAAGGAACAAAGATGTGGATAGAAACACAGTAACTGTTACAAAAATTATGGATTTGGATATGTCAGATGTTATCAGAGTCCAGGGTAGGCGATACAGTTCATATGGGAGTTTGAGAACTACAAAAGATGGCTCGTCCTTAATTGTTGAACGCATAAAGTAAAATAAAATAATGCAGGGTATTCAAATGGTAAAGTTCATTATTATCCCGATGATATCAATGTGTATCACATTCATGTCTTATGGACAAGTGGGTCGTTCTCTGAATGATCCGGGAATATTAAATGTTCACAACAACAATTTAGCTTCGGAGGGAGACTTGTATTACAATACGGACAATGGATATATGTACATTGGATTGGTATCGGGAGAACTCAAGAGGATCAATGATGCAGATTGGTTAACTACGAGCAACGATACAACAGCAATACTGAATTCTGAAGAGATATACACGATGGGCAATGTTGGTATTGGAACCAGTACGCCAGGCCAAAGGCTTGATGTAGCCAATGGAACGGTACGGTTTTCGGATTATGGAACGGGAGGCATATTGGATACGCTGACGGGTACACATCCGCATTCAGCGTATCATTTGGGTGTATTGGCCAATGGAGATATTGTAGAAGTAAATACAATCAAATCTTCAAAAGTATTTTATCCACCGTCAATTGTAATTGATGTCAGTTCTCTTGCAGTTAATGAGACATTGGATTTATATGCGGAGTACGTATTGCGTTTTGGATCTCCGGAGCTCAGATCCCCTTCGGCACCCTCAGCGATTCCGACTTATGGCAGAAGCGAACTATATTACTACATTTCGGATTTGGATACTTCGGTATTTGGCAATTACTCACTTGATGATAATGGAAATTTCACATATGATGTTATAAGTATTCCTTCAGGCAATTGTACTTGGATCAATGTGGTATTTGTTGTCAAATAAACTCCGATGTGTAACGATCATTCATGCCTATTTTAAAAGTATATATCGTCCTTATAGTGGCTTTGGTTGCGTCTAATTGTGAGATATTGGGGCAATCTACTTCTTTTGGTAATACCTACATTCATCACAATGGGGAGGCTGTGGTTTTTGGATTACATGATTTTGACATCGGTGGAGATGGCACCTTGCCAGGTATCGTGGGAACACAACGGGAAGAAGATTTTGGAATATTTAGTTTCTCCGATGTATCCCAAGGTTGGATCAATGCCAGTGATGACAGGTATATAGATGGATATGTCAAGACTTATAGCGATCAAGCTTTTGTTTTTCCCATTGGTGACAATGGAAGGTATAGACCCATCGCTATATCGGGCGCGGCAGAAACTAGAGCGGCATATTTTAGTGAAGATCCTGACCTTGCTATGACCGATGATTTATTTGGCGGGATCTATCCGGCTCTGCCTATAGGAGGACCATTTCCCACTGATCAAAAAACCAATGGGATATATAGAGTCAGCCAAGTGGAGTATTGGGATATAGATGGAACACAACCTACACGAATCACTTTAACATGGGATATATTTAGTGAAGTAGATTTTATGACAGCCGGGGACATCAACCGATTGACGATAATAGCGTGGGATGGAAATCAATGGGTGAGTTTACCCTCGATGATCGATGTTTTGTATTTGAATAACAATCTATCTACACCCTCATACACAGCAGGATTGAGTACCCGGACACAAGGATCGATAACGATCAATCAAGAGGTCATACCTGACCAATATATTGCCTATACTTTGGGGGCTATCGCTTCGGGATTTATTGGTGATTTTGTATGGGATGATTTAAATCGAAATGGAATTCAAGATGCTGGAGAGCCGGGATTAGAAGGTGTAGTGATTGAGTTGTACAATGATGAAACCGGTGAGCTTATAGGAACTACGGAGAGCGACATTAACGGGAGATATGTTTTTGAAGGTATTCCACCGGGACGATATTACCTGATGATGACGCCACCGCCATTGTATTCTGTTACATTACCCGGCAAGGGGTTAGCAGCGACCAACAGTGATCTTGGATTTACTAGAAAGACGGCACCATTTACCTTGGAGGCAAATATGATTGAGTATGGGATGGATGGTGGTTTTTATAAAGCTGCATCAATAGGAGATTATGTTTGGTTGGATTTGAACGGTGATGGTATTCAACAATCTGATGAATTGCCATTGCCCAATATGCGCATAGAACTACTGGATTCTGAAGGAGCTTTATTGGCATCTACAATTACTAACCAAGAAGGAAGATACACTTTTACCAATTTGCCACCTCGTGATTATTACATCAGGATAATCCTTACGGATGACTATGGTTATGCACCATATAAAGCAACCTTGGATGAAGCGTTAGATAGTGATATCAACCCTTTGACGGGGAGATCTGAATTGATCACTTTGATTTCCGGAGATATTCGAACTGATATAGACATTGGTGTATCTCAGTCTTGCCCTTATAGTGCATCTGTTGAAATAATAAGACCCGATTGTGGTACAACCAATGGACAGATCATTGCCTCTGTAGTTGGCAATTCTGGACCTTTTACCTACCTGTGGAGCAATGGTGATACGACACAATCGATCGTGGGATTGGATACAGGATTATATACACTGGTGATTAAGGATAATACGGGATGTACTAGAGTGTTTTCTGAAAGAGTCACTTATGGTGTAGAATGTAGCATGGTATGTGCCACATTGGAGACTTCAGTGTATTTGGAAGGAGCTTATGATATTGAAGAAGGAAGAATGCATACCGAGTTGAATGACTTGGGATATTTGCCTGGACAGGTGCCGACGACTTTCTTTGGCAAAAAGACAGAACCTGGTCAACCTTATAGCCGCCCTCCGTTTAACTACCTCGGCATTGAAGGTATTGAATGGGAGTCCATGATCGTCAGTGAAAACAATCGATATCTACCGGAGGAAATGACGGATTGGGTATTGGTGAGCTTACGGGTTGTTACGGATGAAGAGTATGAGACTTGTACGCGTGCAGGTATGCTTTTGAATGATGGAACAATTGAGTTTTTGGAAGATGATTGTTGTCTTGTAGATCCTTCTTTGGAATACTATGTGGTAATAGAACATCGGAATCATTTGATCGTCATGTCGCCTACACCCTTGCCTGTTGTGAATGATACGATTAAGTATGATTTTAGAAGTAATACATCCTACAGAAGTCTTTTAGGATTTACACAAAAGGGATTATCAACAGGCGTAAATGCCATGTATGCAGGCAATGGAGATCAATATTTGTCTATTCAATCTCCTGTTGATATCAATGTTAACGATGTCTCGGAATGGTTGAAGGAGAACGGTCTGCATAGTAGTTATTACTTTATGGATTTTGATTTGAATGGGGATGTCAACGTTCAGGACAAGACATATTATCTGAATAATATAGGAGTCTTTACCGATGTCCCGAAAGGTCGTTGAGGTAAAGACATTTTTGGTTATGTTGTAAGGATGCAAGAGGGGTCAATATGACCCCTCTTGCTGATTTGTAAGAACTCCGATTGATAACGATGCAGGATATATTCTTTTTCAATTGCGGTTAATGTTTTTTACAATCGCCATCTTAATTGGGTTTTGATGGTGCTGATGGTATTGCCTTCTATAGCGTTGTTGCCTGAACTTATCAGGTCTCGGTCAAGATATCTGGTCTGATCGATTCTAGCTTCTATCATTAGGCGGGGATTTATTTTATACTTGGCCTTGAGATAATACCTCAGTCCTTCCCCTGAAAATGCGGGTATGTAGTATTCGTTCAACAAGTCGTTTTCGTAGGCATAAATACGAGCGTCAAAATCCGTAATATTGAAGTATGCCAATCTCATGCTCATCGACAAGGGTCGATCCATGGTTGTATGGATTAGGTCTTGATAGGCGAGCATGCCATAGGCATTTTCTTCTTCTTTGACGTAGTGAGAGAATTCCACCCGACTGCGTAAGCGTATGTTTTTATGGATCTTTCGTTCTGTATGCAATCTGATCCGTTGCGTTGTTTTAAATACGGGAATATCAATGTCGTTGTTAAGTGAAGAGTTTTCCAGTTTTCTTTCATATCTATAGTTGAGATAGTATAGTTGTCTTTTGCTGGGCTTATATTCCATGCGTAACAGATATTCTTGCCCTTGTCCTGTTCCATCGACACGTGATCTGAGCCATGGATTCTGCCAATAGTCAGCATACGCACGTATGGAGATGGTAGATGATGGTCTATATTCTATACCGAAGTAGATTCCGGACTCATTATTAGCCAACAAGCCTTCACCAAAGGCATTGGGATACATTGCTTGGTATTGGGGTTGATAGTTGCGATAAACAACTGCCATGTCGAGATTGCGATCAAGGCTTTTCAATATCCCGTGAACTTGAGCCCAACCGCCATTGCTGCTATATGCGACTTCCCCAAACAATGTCCATCCACGTACAAAACCTTGATAATCCAAACTGAAATTGGATAAGTATTGTCCTTCCCATTGGTAGAATCTGTAGGGTGCAACCGCTCGAACTAAAGCCTTGTCAAGAAAGTGATTCATATTATTGAGACCCAACGAAAATTTTTTATTTGACCAACCTATATGACCACCGTAAGTCAACTCTCCAATAGCATCTTGATCTTCAATCTCATTAATTGTACGATGTAGTCCTGAAGATTGTAACGAGGAGACGGCTTGAGGATAATCTATAGTATCACTTTTCAATAGATTGGCATCTCTCTTGTCATATGATGCAAAACCGATCATTTTAATGGACTTAGCGGGTCTTAACTGAATGGCAAGTCCTCGCAAAGCTTGGTTTTCTACTACGCTACTGTAATGTCTCACTTTGTATCCACCTTTCATAACAAGGGTTGTGAATGAGCTTTTGCCGATTCCGAAGGCATTGTGAGAAATAAGGCCTTGCCCCAGATTGACACTATAATCTCCTATGTTGATTTGTGTCACAAGAGGGGTAAGATTTTTCTGTTCGAAGTAAGCACTGACATAATCAACTCCAGTGATAGAATTTGGGCTTATCCATTGTTCTCCACTGTCTTTTTCCAATATTAGTCCCCACTTTCTAAGGTTGTTGTCTGAGTGGGCATATCTCATGTACCAGTTGCTCGGATTGCCGCGATATACCGGGGGCTTAGAGTTGATAGATTCAAACCCTCTTCTGTTTTCTACCGGTCGTCTTAGTTTGAGGTAAAACTCATCTTTAGCCTTGGAGAGCGAATGCATGGTGAGCGGTAGTGCCGGGACACGGTCATTGTCCACGTATATAAAAGCTATGAGAAGGCGGGATTTGTTACGAGAGAGTGCGGGAATAGCTTGGACTTCATAAGGAGACAGCAGATTTCCATAAATGGATCTATAATTTAGTATTCCTTGAATCTCTGTATCACTTAGGAAAATAAGCTCTTTTAATTCATTGAAGGAGGCACTATTGATGTTGATTTTATGGTCTAGGTAGTATCGTATATCTTCTTCGATGGTATTGAAATCAAATGAAGCGTTACCATCCGAGTTTTCGATAAAATCCTCGAGCAATAGAGCTATTGTAGCATTGATATCTTTTGTATTATCGATTTGAGTTTGTCCAAAAATATAGGATACCTTGATAGGAAGACAGACGAGAATGAAAGTAAAAATGAGTAAAGCCTTTGAAAATCGCATTTTATACTCGGTTTTCGGTTCTTTTATGACATAAGCTACAATATTGGATATCACAATTGTTATTTATATTTATTGTTGAGTATCAATACTTTAGATCCAGCAACTTGTTATTTGACAATCACAAAGTACATTTTTCAAGACTTCAGGAACTAAGGAGGATGCCTACCTTCGATGTGTCAAAAAAGTGAGAACTCTCCGAGATGCAGTATGAACATATCAAACAAATATACATTTCAGCGAATTAAAGTTTATCATAAAAAGAATCGAAAGATATAATATTAAAGAAAAAGTAATGGGAAAAGTAAAATTAGAATACATCTGGTTAGATGGAACGGAACCAACACAACAGATGAGATCCAAGACAAAACTTGTTGATGGAGAGAAGTTTGGAGGTGGTGTAGATGATTGTCCGATATGGTCATTTGATGGTTCTTCTACCAATCAAGCTGTAGGTGGATCTTCAGACTGTCTCTTGAAGCCTGTTTTTTGTTGTCTTGATCCGGATCGGCGCAATGGATATTTGGTTATGTGTGAAGTCTTGATAGCGGATGGAACGCCACATCCGACCAATGCACGCGCAACTATTGAAGATGATGATGAGGATTTTTGGTTTGGTTTTGAACAGGAATATTTTCTTTACGACCCTGAGACAAAAATGCCTTTGGGATTTCCGTCAGACGGATATCCGGCACCACAAGGTCCATATTATTGTTCAGTGGGTGCGAAGTATGCATTTGGGCGAGAGATTGTTGAGGAGCATTTGGATTTATGTATTGATGCAGATCTAAATGTAGAAGGGATCAATGCTGAAGTTGCGGCAGGTCAGTGGGAGTATCAGGTCTTTGCCAAAGGAGCTAAATTGGCAGGAGATCGAATCTGGGTAACGCGATACCTTTTGGAGCGTACGGCGGAGAAGTACGGCATATATGTAGAGTGGCATCCCAAACCTCTCGGGGATACTGATTGGAATGGATCAGGGATGCATGCGAATTTCTCCAATGGAGTGCTACGTACGTGTGGCAGTAAGGAGAAATATGAAGAGATCTGCGAACGATTTAGACCCAAGAAACGTATTAACGAGTCGATTGCCGCATATGGAGCCTATAATGATCAACGATTGACAGGCAAACATGAAACACAGTCCTATAAGAAGTTTTCATATGGTATTTCAGATAGGGGAGCATCTATACGGATTCCGATTGCAACTGTGGAGAACGATTGGAAAGGATGGCTCGAAGATCGCCGCCCAGCATCCAATGCCGATCCATATAAAGTCGCTGCCAACATTATCAACACAGTCAAAGATATGTAAGGTCAATCAGGTCTTAGGGATAAATCGTCATCGAGAAAAAGAGGTGAGTAGGAGCATAATTGCTGGTACTCACCTTATTTTGTGGTCTTCGTACTCACTGGGATTTTCAGCATCTTCTTCGGGATCGATTCTAGCCATGTAGAATAGCACAAAACCCAAAAGAAGCATCGTTAATTTGATGAGGAATGCATCGAGAGACCCCGTCATTCGATCAATAAATACAATCGGTGATAGGCTTAATCCAAGCATACCGAGTATGAGGGAGAGGGCGCCCAGTCCCATGAGAAGGAATCCTATAACAGTTACTGTGACTCTATTCATGGGCTTTTATAAGTGAATGACTTCATCATATGCCGCAGCAGATGCTTCCATTATAGCCTCACTCATAGTGGGATGAGGATGAATGGTCTTGATCATTTCGTGACCGGTGGTTTCAAGTTTACGAGCTGCGACGATCTCGGCAATCATTTCGGTTACATTGGCACCAATCATATGTGCACCAAGCAACTCGCCGTATTTGGCATCATAGATTACCTTGATAAAACCTTCGGGTACTCCGGCTGCCTTTGCTTTGCCAGATGCACTAAAAGGAAACTTCCCTAATTTGATTGTATATCCTGCTTCTTTGGCTTGTGCTTCAGTCATTCCAACGGAAGCAACTTCTGGACTGCAGTAGGTACAAGAAGGAATGTTGTCATAATCTAAAGGATCCGGATGAAGTCCCGATATTTTTTCAACACAGATGATTCCTTCTGCTGAGGCAACATGTGCCAGTGCCGGCCCAGGTGTAACATCTCCGATGGCATAAACTCCAGGGATATTGGTCTGATAATATTGATCAACAAGGATATGACCTTTGTCTGTTTTTATACCCAATGTTTCAAGTCCAATATCCTCTATATTGGCTTTGACACCCGTGGCAGATAATACAATATCACATTCGATTTCCGTTATTTTGCCGTCTTTTCGATTTTTGATCCGAACCTTTTGTCCTTTTTTAGTGGTTTCTACATTTTCGACAGAAGCATTGCTCATGACATTGAGACCTTTTTTCTTAAAGATCTTTGACAATTCTCTTGAGACACCCTTGTCTTCTCGCGGGAGCAAGCCTTGCTCCAGATACTCGATGATGGTCACTTCTGTTCCCATTGTACTGTAGAAGTAAGCAAATTCTACGCCGATGGCACCTGCACCGATGACTACCATGCGGTTGGGTTGTTTTTCCAATGACAATGCACCGCGATAACCGATCACATTTTTATTGTCAATCGGGATATGAGGCAATGCGCTTGCCCTGCCTCCTGTGGCGATAATGATATGCTCAGCACCATACGCTTTTTTACCATCTTTGCTTTCCACTTCGATCTTTTTTCCTCTAATGAGGCGTCCATACCCTTCAATGACGGAGATTTTATTCTTTTTCATCAAGAACTGGATCCCCTTACTCATTGTATTGGCAACATCCCTACTTCGAGAGACCACTTTGCCAAAATCAGCTTTCACACCTGATACGGTGATACCATAGTCTTGGGCATGATTGATGTATTCAAATATTTGGGCACTTTTGAGAAGGGCTTTCGTTGGGATACATCCCCAATTGAGACATATACCACCGAGACTTTCTTTTTCGATAATGGCTGTATTAAATCCCAGTTGAGCTGCTCTTATGGCAGCCACATAACCTCCCGGTCCACTTCCTAAAACGATGATGTCATAATTCATTTGATACTTTGGTTTCCTTGTTGAAGAAATAGTGTGTCTATTGCAATGTATTGTCAATTATTTCATCGCTATACATCACTGCTATCTACTTCCGAGATCAGTCTGTGGTCATAGAAAGAGCGAGTGCGAAGATAGTTCTTCTCGGGATGAATATTGAGATGGGTTGGGTATTTTTACCTTTCCTTTGAGGATGGATAGTTTTTTATAACTTGTCCTCATAAACAACAGATACAACGATCAGATGAAGGAGGAAGCAAAAAAGAGGATTGCCGTATTTCCCGGCACTTTTGATCCTATTACAAAGGGGCATGTAGATATTTTGTTACGGGCTGTACCGTTATTTGATGAGATTGTCGTTGCCATTGGTAGTAATTCCGTCAAAAATTCATTATTTGACCTAGATCTCAGATTGGGTTGGCTCAAAGATGTATTTCGGAACCACCCAAAGATTAAAGTAGGGCAATATGAGGGCCTTACCGTACACTATTGTAAGGAGATAGGTGCTCATTATTTGATAAGAGGACTGCGAAACGCTTCGGATTTTGATTATGAAAAGACCATATCTCAGTTGAACAGTATAGTGGGTGAAGATATAGATACTGTTTTTCTGATCAGCAGACCGGAGTTCTCTCATATCAGTTCGACGATCGTCCGTGAAATAATCAAAGGGAAGGGCAATATTAAAAGTTTTATTCCTTCTGAAATAATTATCGATTATGATAAAATAAGTTGAACTTTGTCGCCAAAATGAGATTATGAGAGATAGTTTCATTGGTATTAATTTTATTAAAATCAAAGTTCATGTCCAACGCCACATTTGCCATACCTATACCCGTTAATGAGCCGATACTTAACTATTCGCCGGGTTCAAGGGAGAAAGAAGCAGTACTTTCTGAAGTAGCCAGATTGCGATCTCTCAAAGCCGATCTACCGATGATTATTAATGGCCGGGAAGTGCGTACCGGAGATTTGCAAGGGATGTCTCCTCCTTATGATCATCGGCATTTATTGGGTCATTATCACAAGGGTACATCGGATCATGTTAGAGCCGCTATTGATGCAGCTCAGGAGGCCAAGAAGGGATGGTGTGCGATGTCATGGTATGATCGTGCTGCTATATTCTTGAAGGCAGCAGATCTGATTGCTGGACCTCGAAGGGCGTATATGAATGCGGCTACGATGCTTGCCCAATCTAAAAATGTATATCAATCTGAGATTGATGCTGTGGCGGAGCTTGTGGATTTTTTAAGATATAACGCTTATTACGCTGAGGAGATATACAGCATACAACCCGAGAGCAGTGAGGGTGTATGGAACAGTTTGGAATATAGACCATTAGAGGGGTTTATTTTTGCGATTACGCCGTTCAATTTTACGGCGATTTCGGGCAATCTCCCTTGTGCTCCCGCGATGATGGGCAATACGGTAGTTTGGAAACCTGCTGAATCGCAAATATACTCGGCGTATGTGGTTATGGAAATCCTTATAGAAGCGGGATTGCCACCTGGTGTTATCAATCTGATTTATACAGATGGTCCTGAAGCGGGAGATGTTATTTTTAAGCATCGAGATTTTGCAGGGCTGCATTTTACAGGAAGTACAGGAGTATTTCAGCACTTATGGAAGACGATAGGCGAGAATATTGCCTCATATCGAAGTTATCCACGTATTGTTGGTGAAACAGGAGGGAAGGATTTTGTCGTTGCACATCCGAGTGCAGATGGGGATCAGGTAGCGGTTGCTTTATTACGAGGCGCTTTTGAATTTCAAGGCCAAAAGTGTTCTGCTGCATCGAGGGCATATATCCCGAAGAGTTTGTGGGGCAAGGTAAAAGACCGATTGGTAGCTGAGACCAAGGAACTGAAGATGGGCAGTCCCGAGGATTTTTCAAATTTTGTAAATGCTGTGATTGATGAAAAGGCATTTGACAAGATTGCAGGGTACATAGACTATATTAAAAATAACGGAGGTGCAACGATCCTATCAGGCGGTGGATTTGACAAATCGACAGGTTACTTTATTGAGCCTACTATAGTACAAGTAGAAGACCCTAAGTATCGTACGATGTGTGAAGAGATCTTTGGTCCCATTCTGTCTATATACGTATATGATGATGAGGAGTACAGCGATATTTTAAAAGTCGTAGATGAAACTTCACCTTATGCGTTGACGGGTTCGATATTCGCCCGGGACAGGGCTGCGGTCATTGAAGCCAAGGATGTTTTATATCATGCGGCAGGTAACTTCTATATCAACGATAAGCCAACTGGGGCGGTGGTAGGGCAGCAGCCGTTTGGCGGAGCACGGGGATCCGGGACTAATGACAAGGCAGGATCCATCTTAAATCTGTTTAGATGGGTGTCTCCGAGAACAATTAAGGAGAATTTGAATGCGCCTAGGGACTATCGATATCCATTTTTAGGATAGGGGACTTTTAAGGATCGTGTATATTCCAGCTCAAGCCAAATGCTATGTAGTTCATGCCATTGTTTAGGCCTGTACCAAAAGAAAAATCCAATTGGAAATTGTCCGTAATCAAATATGTGAAGCCCGCATCGAAGTTTGACACGTGTTGATTAAATGCTGTAAGCTCCCCAAAGAGTTCCAAGTATATACCGGCCTTAGCATTAATGGCTGAAGCCATTGATATTGAATAGGTGAGATCTCCATTGCCCGTACCAAAGTAGTTGAAACCTAGATTATAACCAATACCGATTTTCTCACTGAGTAGATGAGATACAGAGAGCTTGTTGATTGTACCGATTTTATTTTTTGTGATTTCGGGACTTCCTGTAGGCACTGATAAGTGAGAGAGGAAGGCAATCTGGGTATGGGTATTTTTGTTTTGGAATATTTGTATTTTAGATCCTATTTCTATATCATAGATACCAGTGCGACTTTTGACTTCAGAGGTGGATTTGGCGCCTCCAATTTGATTGAGAACTCTAATTTCTACACCTTCAAATAGGCCATATCGAAACAGTGTTGTTGGAAGTATAACTTGGTTTATTGTCTCTAAATCGTCTTCTCTGAATTCGATGTAACCTCCGCTTTCTATTTGTAAGCTGCCTTTAAGTACCGTAGAGGCTGACTCAGTTTGATCCGGTCGATCGGTGACCATTTGTTGAGTCGAAATGCTTTCTGATATAAAAAAAGCTGCAAGAAATAGAACTATTTTATACATGCGATATGTCTTCCCATTTTTAAGATGAATGGATGTATTTAGTACGTCACAGTAAGATTAAGTAGATGTTGGGATCATAAGATTGTTAGTATCAGTACGGTGCACTACATTTTATTTTACTTCCATATATAGATTCTGAGCTACGTCCTTGGAGATGTTAAATCTTAGGTTGTTGATTTCTATTTTGAGAGAATTGTCGAAGTCTTCTATACTGATAATTTTGATTTTGCATCCGATAGAGATATTGTTTTTGGATAAGTACTTTAAGAAACTGTCGGATGAGCTTTTAACTCCTATAAAAACACCTTCCTCTGAGATACCCATGTTAAACAGGGGTGTTTTGTTGATTTTAATAACTTGACCTTTTTTGTTGGGAATGGGATCTCCATGAGGATCCATAGTGGGAAAACCTAAGAACTCATCCAACCTATCAGTCAGTTGGTCTGATTGAATATGCTCAAGCTGTTCGGCTATAACATGAACTTCGTCCCAATTGAAGTTTAGTTTATCAACCAGAAAAGTCTCCCATAACCTATGTTTTCTAATGATTCCGAGGGCAATGGATTTTCCTTGGGTATTGAGTTTTACGCCTTTGTATTTTTCGTATTTTAAAAGATTTTTTTTGGCCAATTTTTTGAGCATTTCGGTCACGGACGGTGATTTTGTTGCCAGTTTATTAGCGAGAAGACTGGTATTTACCACTTCTTTGGATGATTCTGATAGAGCATAGATCTCCTTGAGATAATTTTCTTCTGATTTGCTAAGCATAAATTACAATATAGGCAAAGATAATATAAATATTAGGAAAGCCTAAATAATTGTTTAAAGTTAATAGATTGTCAGAGCTTATATCATAGCTGGATACATGATACAGGGATATGCGCCTAGTTAGGATGGGTAGAGCACGGAGGTGATTTGTGGCTGATTAACGTTTGATAAGTTGCACAATTTCTTGTTGAATGGTTTTAATATCGTCTTTTAGCACGGTGAGACGATCTGTGTATTGTTGTATATCGTTTTTTTCTTTGGATAGATGGGTATCGAATCGCGAGAAATTTTGATCTATTCTATCTTTGATGCGTGTGATATATGCGGTGAGATTTTGTTTTACATCAGTATTCAGTTTGTCTTTTCCGTTATCTATTTCGGAAGTAAAGTCTCTGAGGATTTGCCGTCGTTTAAATCCGAGGGATACTCCGGCGAAGAGTAGGCCAATAGTGGTCAAGACGCCACCGGTGATGTCAAAAACCATTCCATTGGTGATTGCGGCAAGAATGATTCCGACAGCTGTGATGCCTCCGGCGGCTGCTAGGTTGGGGGAGATGGATTCTGATGATTTGGCTAGTTCTTGATCATAGAAATTTTCTGTGTTGTTGAGAAAAGACGAGAATGATTGTTGCAATTCTTTGAGCACATTGGCTCGTCTTTCGGCGATATCGCTAAAGATAGCGTGGTCATCTTTGAGTATCGTTTGGCTATTGCGGAGTTTCAGATCCACTATTTTGCCCATCTGTTGAATACTATCGGCGATGTCAATAACGCCATCATTGAGTTTGGTTTTTAATCGAGAATTGAGATCTCCTTCTAGTGATTTAAGCAGGTTGGTAAGCCAATCTTTGGGGTTTTCGTTCATACCGAGTGCGGAGGTTATCGAACGGGAAATCATGGAGAAGAATCCAAGTCCTTTTTTTATGGCTTCTATACGTGGTTGGGTTACACGTTCGTATTCCGCTATGAGATTTTCGGTGAGTATATTTACCTGTTTGAAGGACTTTTGTTCTTGTTCGTTCAGGGTGTTGCGTATATCATCTCTAAAAGACTGATCTGCATGGTATTGCAATTTTCGAGTATCCAGACCTGCGTCTATTTTTTGATGGATATTCAGTAGCGTATGGAGATTATTTTCTTGTTTTTGAATGGGGGCATTGCCCTTGATTATGTGCTGATCTATATATGACCTCAGTGGAAGAAAACCGCTTTCTTCTTTTTTGTTTTCCAATTCGAGTTTGGCTGAGACAGCGTAAACACGAGGATTGCTGATTCCTTTACGGATGGCATGCTCTCTAACGCCATTGAGGTTGATGTCGAGGTCACTTTGGTTGAGGAGATCTTTTTGTTGTAGGACAAATATGACTTTTTTCCACCATTCGGCATTGATATAATCAAAGAACTGCCAAGCGGATTCTCTGTAGGGATTCTTGGCTTCAAACACAAAAACAATCAGGTCTGCGGCCGGAACGAATCTTTCGGTGATTTCCTGATGATGTTCGATTATGGTATTGGTGCCGGGGGTATCGACGATGGAGATTTGCTTGAGTATTTCTACGGGTTGGTATATTCGCTTGAGATAATCATTGATAACCACTTCTTGCGGTTTTTCGCCATAGGTGATCTCTTGAATAGTGTCCGTCATGGGCGAAGGAGCGACCTTGCATATTTCTTCAGAAGTCTCAAGCAATGCATTGATAAAGCTACTCTTACCAGCCTTTACTTCTCCTACGATTACAAAGAGAAATGGATCCATGATGTGTTTGGACACGTCTTCTGCTGTTTGTTGGAGTTCTTTATGACCTATATCATGTGTCAATTGAACCATATCATCCGATATCGGTCTAATTTGATCTTTTATACTATTTATTTGAGCCGTAGTAATCATATAGTTTACGTTAATAGTGTTGATGATTCCGGACCACAACACATAATCATATCAAGAATGCTCAAGTTAGGGAGGAATCCGTTTATATCTTCATAGACTTGATTATATACCGGGACATTATCTAACTTGGATACCCAAGATACGTTGTAAAAGTTTCTTCTATCTTCTATGACGTGATTTTTTATGTTCGAGACATAAGTTGTAGTCATTGATATATTGATGGACAGCTCCAGTATTTGAATGACCCAAGAGAGTAAAGTGAGATTCAAATCCAGAAGGTATTGATTGCGGGCATTGATAATGTTCATCAGGGAGTCTATATAATGATGAAAATATGGTGCGCTACCATAGTTTGTCTGCAAGAGCCGATGAAAGGATCTCGGCCAATCTTCATCATAGGATATTTGGACTTCTTGGATAGGTTGTTGTTGATGTTTGCCCTTCATCAATGGAATCGAAAAAGGAGTTCTTCCTTGAGCTCCTGCCAGTATTATTTTGTTTCGGAAACTTCTCTTTTGATAATTTTCACAGACTTCTATGGATACACTGTTGTATTGCCACATTTCCTGAACCACGGATATGACCGGGAGGCATTGAGATTCGATCAACAGGGTTTTTATCATATGGTATTATCGGATTCTTTTCTGTAGATATTGACGAGCAAACAAGGAGCTCACGGAGATGATCAACGCGGTGAGTCCCATTTTCCATCCAAAACCGATTGTCATGGACAATGTTATGATTGTCCACCACAGTGGTATCAATAATAGCGCAGTGATGAATTTGTAAGAAAGAATAAATTGTGGATCTTTCAGATCTCCAAGCAATTTGTATAAAATCAGAAATGGGATGGCATGGGGGAGGGTCAACAACCACATGAGAGGTTTGAGAAGGGGGTAGTATTTTTCTCCTGTTAGGTCGTTTGGGTTTTTCAGAAGATTTTTGATCGCATCAAAATCCTGGTTTTCATAATGCCGGTCGAGTACTTTTAGTTTTTGAGGAGTGTCTTTATCCTTTTCGGGCATGAGCATGACATCGCGCAGGCCATCAGATATGGCATTGCGCAGTCGGATCAATGCTTTGGCTGGTTGCTCACTATGGAGCTGTGTAAAATCATTGACGGATATGGGAGTACCATAATGGATGAAGAGCCGATGAAAGGGATAAAGATGGTGGCCATAGTTGATACCTACAGGAAGGATGTAAAGGTCTCTCTCGGTTTTTGATTGAGCCTGAAATGCCATTCGGGCAATACCCTTTGTCAACGGGCGAATATGATGTTCCAGATTTGTATTGCTTTCGGGAAAAATAAGTACGGGATTGTTGGCGGCGAGCACTTGGTCTGTTTTAGCGAAGGTGATTTCGTTAAGTTTGAGTTTCTCAAAACCATCTCGCATACGATATACGGGCAGCATATTGAGAGCATGGAGGAGACGATCATAAGGTGACACAAAGGCATCAGATCTGGCGAGGAAGGTTATGGGCTTTGGAGAAAATGCGCCGAGTACAACAGCATCAATAAATGAATTTTGATGGTTGGGTGCGAGTATATAAGGATTGTTGAGAGGGATGTTTTGTTCGCCTATGATTTCGAGCTTTCCGAAAAAAAAGGGAAGCACGATTTTACTCATTTTTCCGATGACATTGTATAAGACACTCATTTGTGGATCTAAAAACCGGTAAAATACTCAAGAGTACCTTGCCATAATTGTCGCTAAAGTTGATTTCCGAAGGGCAAATTAGTTAAACTTTGGGGTTCTTAGGTATTCTCAACTGCCAATGATTGGTGATCGTATATTTTCATCACTTGGGCTGACGGATTTGCGATACATAGGGCACGGTTTTATAAACCAAGGATACGGCATAATTCACCTTTATTATTCTATGATTCATTGATTACAATATCACATTGAATGCAAAATTATTTCTTTTTGTCTTATTTCTTCCTGATAACATGAAGAGATGAGTTGGTTATTTTGATATGATTAAATGTAGGGTTACTATTCAGGAGGGTGCTTTTGAGATAAAAAAAGGCAATTTTTTCGTCAGATGACACTTTTTTTTTGAGGCATAGCAGCGCTACGGCGAAAAAAATAGCGAAAATATGACGGGGAAAGTGTTTCTTTTAGCCAAAATAACGCCTACCTGAATAGTAACAATGTAGATCAATACAATAACGTGTCTTGAGTAGTCACAATATTTGGCCTTCTTTTTTTTGAATGATTCTATATTAAGAGAACTAGGTATAAGTACAGAGAATGTCGCTCTATAATGCTTGGATGGTCTTGAAAAGTTATAATTTCGTCCCCCGAAAGGGTAAAAGGTATACACTATGGGACCATTTTTAAAAGACTATAACTATAGTCAGGAGGCAGAGCCGCATATTGAACGTTGCAAGCAAATCATCCAAAAGTATCCCGAAATCAAAAGACTGATGGGGCGTAATTTCAATACCTTTTGGTACACATTGGGTATTGTGTCAATGCAACTTTTTATAGCTTTTCTTCTACGGGATTTGGCTTGGTATTGGGTGTTGGCGACAGCTTGGTTGATCGGAGCTTTTGCCAATCATGCGTTGTTTGTCTTAATACATGAATACACCCACAATATGGTGTTTAAGAATAGGATAGCCAATCTGTGGGGCGGCATACTTTGTGATATACCCAATGGATTTCCGAGTAGTGCGGGGTTTCGAAAGTATCATTTGAAGCATCATGCTTTTCAGGGTCATTATGATCTCGATGCGGATATACCAAGTCGGTGGGAGGCCAAGATGATTGGCAATGGTTTTATCGGAAAAGCATTGTGGTTGCTTTTTTTTCCGGTATTTCAAGGATTAAGACCACCGAGATTGCGGGAAATCTCTTTCAACAATAAGTGGATTTGGATAAATCTTCTGACCTTGATTGTGGCGGATATTTTGGTTTGGATTTTTATTGGTCCGATGGCCTTGTTATATCTCGTAGCATCCTTCTTTTTTAGTGTTGGATTACATCCTTTGGGAGGACGTTGGATCCAAGAGCATTATTTGGTTGATGCACCTCAGGAGACCTACAGTTACTATGGATTCTTAAATCGAGTGGCATTCAATGTAGGTTATCACAACGAGCATCATGATTTTTCATTTGTACCATGGAATAATTTGCCAAAAATCAAGGCGATGGCACCGGAGTTTTATGAGCGATTGACCTATCACAATTCTTGGAGTGGTCTATTGTGGAAGTTTCTTACTGACAAGAACTTGTCTCTGTTTTCAAGAACGCTGCGAGAGGATCGTGGAGGTATCCATGTGACCAGAGACGGAGAGGGAGATTTTCTGAGTGGTCGCAAGCTCAAGGAAGAGAATCTTAGCCCGGCATAGTATGAACCCCCTTTATGGGAACAGCGTAATGTATTTGAGCTAGAGTTTATCCTCTGAATAAAGATCGACATTGGGTTGATAAATCCGGTTTTATTAATCTTATTGAATATCGATGGATTTATTCGTATATGGATCTGGGCTTTGCTAGACAGCAATGTGATCCAAACATCCACCCACCAAGGTGGTTTTGGGCAATACTTGAAAACCCGGATTTTATAGACACAAGAGAATCTAAGCCCTATGTTTTGATAGAAGGCCCTGCATTGGCTATATCCGCACCGGATTGCTTGGCGTATTGTTGAAAGTTTTCTTGAAAGAGTTTTACGAGGTTTTGGCATGTGGCATCGTATTCTTTTTCGTTGGGCCAAGTATCTCTGGGGTTTAGGATTGCATTGGGTACGTCGGGGCAGGATTTGGGTATTTGAATCCCAAAAGAATCGTGTGTTTGATATTCTATTTTGTTGAGATCTCCTTCCAA
>JAJRXG010000279.1 GCA_024276375.1 Bacteroidota bacterium
CACAGAAGTATATCTTGAGGCGGAATGTGGATATGTGGGCAGTGCTTGGTTTATTGACACACATACTGATGCTTCAAACGACCAATTCGTTCAACCTAGGACGGGGTTGTCGTCCCTCTCTTCGGCTCAGTTGGATACTTCCGCATATTTGACCTACGTATTTAATGTAGATAGCACCGCACAGTACAAACTGTTTGCTAGAGTTATCGCAGCAACAGATTCAACGGATTCATATTGGATTCGAGCCAATGGAGGCACGTGGTATAAATGGGATAGTCTTGCGGTTCAAACTTCATGGACATGGCTCGAAGTGAGAGATACTGATGGTGATTCTGTTTTGACGTTGCCATTCATCTCGGGTGAAAACCGGCTTGATATTGCTTATCGTGAAGATGGAGTTAAGTTAGATAAATTATTTATTACCCTTACTGGATCTATACCGACAGGGGCAGGAGACGATGCCAACAATTGTCCTGTGTTGTTTGGTCTGGATACCGATGGAGACGGTATCGTCGATACTGATGATTTGGACGATGATAATGACGGCATTCTTGATGTAGATGAAAGTCCGGCAACGATAGACTTCTCGGGTACAAAGACCTT
Organism: Bacteroidota bacterium; assembly: GCA_024276375.1. Lineage (GTDB taxonomy): Bacteria > Bacteroidota > Bacteroidia > Chitinophagales > Saprospiraceae > JAJRXG01. Next base: position 604 of record JAJRXG010000279.1, read on the forward strand.
GCTAGTAGGAACAGATTCAACAGATATGAATGTCAATGATGTGGTATTGTATGGGGACGCAGTACGAGATTGTGATGATATCCTCTATGATATCACCATAAAGATCAATTTTATTTCTCCTGGAGTCAGAGTCGAACCGGGAAATCGAGGTATGTTCATCCATAATGCCGGAGCGGATCAAGACGATTATTTTACTTTTACATTATCTGTAGTAGAAAAGGGGTCTGCCACTGTAGGCAATCCCGATGGCACTTCTGCTACTATTGATGACTTTCTCTTTACGCCAAGGGATATAGATTCTAATGACGGTATTGATCATACCGAAGTTTATGGCATCAGCAATTCCACTCCACCGGATACGACATATCTAGACGCGAGTACAGTGCTCGAACAAGGAGGGTTTGTCAATGGTGGAGGACCCGGAAGTGGCTATACATATTATCGGATGATTCCGCTGTCGGGATCAACAGATTGGACTTCTAACGGAAATGATGACACGGGAGAGATGCCGGAGTATGCCGTATTTATGTTGTACAACAGCTTTTCTAGTGTACAGATCGCATTTGGGCGTACAGGCTCTGCCGACAATACGAACGGCGCAACTAGATTGACCAATTTGTTTGCATCCAAGGAGTGCGACCGAGACAACGATGGTGTGCCCAATCGAATTGATTTGGATTTAGATAACGATGGAATATTTGATCTATATGAAGCCGGTCATTCAGAATTGGATCTCAATGATGATGGTAGAATAGATAGTGCAGACGTGGCATCCGGAGCGAATGGGATTTTTGACAATATAGAGACATCGCCTGAGAGTGGCATATTAAATTACACATATAGCGACTCTGATGCCAGCGGTATATCAGATCCATTTGACAGAGATTCAGATGAGGATGGGTGTTTTGATACAGAGGAAGCGGGTATTTCAGATCCTGATGTAGATGGTATCGCCGGGTCAGGAACTCCTGGTGTGGATATCAATGGATTAGTCATTATTGTAGTCTATGATAAACCCGCGACCAATGCATGGCAAGATTCTCTGCAGGGATGTTTAGAGATATGTGACAATGGTATTGATGACGATGGTGACGGTTTGATTGATGGAGCAGATTCTGATTGTGCCAACTACTATCTGGAAGCAGAATGTGGATTTCCGGGAGACAATTGGGATAGGGGCTTTGATTCAGGTGCTTCTAATAACGATTATCTGACCATTAGCCCGGGATTAAATTCTCTTAATAGCGCACCAAGTGCGGCTGCCGACTTAGTTCGGTTTACCGTCAATATTTCGGCACCGGGACTCTATCGTATTTTAGGTAGGGTGTGGTCTTTGTCGGGTGCGGATGATTCGTTTTGGTTTCGGGTGGACGAAGGGACTTGGTATAAATGGAATGACTGGAATACGGGATCTAATTGGGCCTGGATTACTTTTTCCAACAATGATGATGGCAATACTGAAGTCAAGTATTCATTGACTGCGGGCAACCATACCATTGATATTGCCTATCGTGAAGATGGTGCGCGCCTTGACAAGTTACATCTGACGATCAATGGTACGGTACCAACCGGAGAGGGAGAAGTTGCGATCAACTGCGGTAGAACGATAACACCCAATCTGTTTTTACCCTATAAGATTCTCAACAAGTAGCATAGAGTTTGTCGATGGCTTGAACATATTGAGAGGTAGAGAAGTTAGTGAGGATATAGTCGGCATCTACTTGAAGGTTTTTTTGGATGAGCTGCATCATCGACGCTGCCAAAAAAGTGGGAGACATTTTATCTACTATGGCAACACCTGGGACATTTTCAAAGGTGCGAATCCCCCCATTGTTGTAGGAGATTACGGGCAATCCGCAGGATAATGCTTCTAAAACAACTAGACCAAAGGTCTCAATCTTGCTGGGATGAACAAGGACATCGGCGGATTGCATAGCATGGGCGACGGAGGTTTTTGACATTTGACCAGAGAGTGAGACATTCTGCTCAAGTTTTAAAGTGCGAATTAATGCCTCTAGTTTTGATTGCTCTGGACCGGAACCGATGATTTCAAGGCGGCTGGCACCTATTTGTTTATGAATTTTGGCGTAAGCCAAAATCAGGTGATCCCATTGTTTGCGTTTAATCAGATCTCCGACACCAAGAAAAACAAAGTCTTTTTCCTTCGCAATAGAAACATTAGGGTAAAAAACATCCATATCGATGGGATTGGGAAGAACGATACATGCTCGTTCTAAAAAAGGATTTAAGGCATCCCCCAAGGCTTGACTTACTGCGA
>JAJRXG010000280.1 GCA_024276375.1 Bacteroidota bacterium
ATTGATACCCGCTCTCTTTAAGTGCTCCTAAAGTTTTTATATCCGGTACTGTCTGTGATGTACTCATCGGTTTTTTCTTTTTGAATTCTTGTAGTCTTTAAATATAAATTCCCCCAACCCTTCAAGACTACTGTAAAAAGCTTTGCCCCGGTTGGCTCTGGTAAACTGATCCACAAAACTTCTTAAATATGGATCTGAGGCGATCATAAAGGTTGTGATTGGGATATTGATCTTACGGCATTTATTGGCCAAACCCAAAGTACGACTGAGGATTTTGCGATCAAGGCCGAAGGCATTTTTATAGTACTTTTTTCCTACTTTGATACACGTGGGTTTGCCATCTGTGATCATCAGGATTTGTTTGTTGTTGTTCTTCTTCTTGCGAAGAATATCCATGGCCAGTTCCAATCCCGCAACTGTATTGGTATGGTATGGTCCAACCTTGAGATATGGCAGGTCTCTTACTTGTATCCTCCACGCTTCATTGCCAAATACAATTACGTCCAGTGTGTCTTTGGGATATCTCGTATGAATCAACTCTGCAAGCGCCATAGCGACTTTTTTAGCAGGTGTGATCCGGTCTTCCCCATACAAAATCATCGAATGTGAGATGTCGATCATCAAGACTGTACTCATCTGGGATTGATAGAATGTCTCATGTACCTCTAAATCGTCTTGGGTGAGATGGAAGTCATCAATGCCATGGTTGATTTGCGCATTTCGGAGAGACTCACTGAGTGCCAGATTGTCCAGATTATCGCCAAATTGATAGGGACGTATCTCTGCAGTGTTCTCGTCTCCCTGCCCCAAATGTCGTGTGAGATGATTACCCCGCTTAGACTTGGCCAATTGATCAAAAATATCGTCCAAGGCCTTACGCCTCAAGGATACTTCCAACTGTGTTGTAGGGTCGTATTGACCCTCGTTGCCGCTACTTGGGCGTATATATCCTCTGTCTATTAGTTCTTGTATAAAATCTGCTATGCCGTATTGGCCATCCGTTAGTTGATATTCTTTGTCTATCTCCGTCAACCACGAAAGCGCTTCGGATACATTGCCCGATGTGTAAACAATGAGATCCTCAAACACCTTGAAAAGTCGTTCAAAAAGACTTCCCTCTTTCCCATCCGGGACATATGATTCAAATCTCCAGCCGATCATAAGATTAATAACTCATTGTTGTGATGATTGTTTTTGCTTCGGCAAATATCTTAACAAAACTATAATCAGAAAATTCTGAATAATCTGAAAAATAAGTTATATTTGAAGTATGAAAGAAAATAAAGACAACTGTCTATGTGAGATAGAGGCCATTGTGTCCTTTGATGATCGTGGTCAGTTGGTCATCCCCAAGGATCTTAGAAAGAAGTTCAATCTCAAGGCAGGAGACAGGTTTGCACTGATAAGCTGTGTAACAGGAGATGTGGATTGCGAGAATGGCGATTCCTCTATGACTTGTTGTGACAGTGGAGATGGGGTGACAATATGCTGTTTTACACTCATCAGTACGAAGCAGCTCAATGGAATGATGGGCGCTATGTTGGGCACGGTGATGCCCAATATTGCTAACCCTAAGAAGACTTAGCGGCGTCTCACAGTCCCAATGTCAAGTATTTGGATAAATAAGTAATTCTATTTTTTCACGAGGGGTGCGTTGCATCCCATTAAAATCACAATACTATGATTTTATCAATTCTGGCAAAAGCATTGTTGTCCAATGTATGTTGCTCAAGTTCAGAATGTTGCGATTGGCCTTGTTGCTAGTTGCAAAGGTAGGCATGCGCTCCCCACAACTGTGGAGAGTGCATGCTCTTGTTGATACGAAGTATCCGTACAAAAGTACAATTGTTTCCGATGTCATGTTATCCATGCTCTTATCCATAGCTTTGTAAAAGACTCCACTCATACATTGAAATTCAAAGATTTAGTGTTAAGTTGGGTCTAGAACCAATCCAAGGCATTGTGTCCAAAACAAATAAAAAGTCCAGAAGAACATTCATCAAGAGATTTTCCGTAGGTGGGATTGTCATTTTGGGTTCCGGAGGCTCACTTTCGGCGACTCAGATCTTGCAAGAGCAAAACATCGAGTGGAAACACCACAAATATACTTCCAATGATCGCATCCGGCTCGCCATAATAGGATGTGGTATTCAAGGGTATAGCAATGCGAGGGCAGCTTTAAAAGTGCCGGGTATTGAACTCATCGCGGCTTGTGATCTCTACAAGGGGAGGTTGACGAGTATGAAAGAGAATTTCGGCGCTCATCTGATGACTACTCAGGACTACCGTGAGATATTGGATCGCCCGGACATAGATGCGGTATGTATCGCGACTTCTGATCATTGGCACGATCATATTACGATAGCCGCCTTAGAGTCGGGCAAACCCGTCTATTGTGAAAAGCCAATGATGCACCACATCAGTGAGGGACATCGTATGATCACTGCTGAAACAGCTTCGGGACTACCTGTTATCATAGGCAGTCAGCGCGCCAGTGGTATTGACACCTTGAAGGCCAAAGAGCTTTTTGAGCAGGGAGCTATCGGAACGTTGAACATGGCAGAGATACGCTACGATCGCAACTCTTCCAACGGAGCTTGGCAATATTCCATCCCCCGAGATGCCAATATAGATATGGTTGACTGGGATGCATTTATCGGCGATGCTCCCAAACGGGATTTTGATCCTGTGCGATTTTTCCGTTGGCGTAATTATTGGGATTATGGTACGGGTGTAGCCGGGGATTTATTTGTTCATTTGTTTACTGCTCTACATGTCATTACATCTTCATCGGGACCCAATCGGATTTATGCCACGGGTGGGCTACGGTATTGGGATGATGGCAGGGATGTTCCGGATATCACACTTGGATTATATGATTACCCCGAGAGTGAGCACCATCCGGCGTTCAATGTGCAAATGCGTGTAAATTTTGTAGATGGATCAGGAGGAGGCTCTCATGTCAGACTAATCGGTAATGAAGGGGTGATGACATTGGGATGGGATGGGATCACGATAGAGCGCAATCCTGTTTCCAATAGACCGACTTATGGTGGTTGGGATTCTTTTACCACATTTTCTAAAGAGCAACAACTTGAGTTTGAAAAGTGGTTTAATGCCGCTTATCCCAAGTCGGCTTTCAAAATAGAAGATCCTAAAAAGCTAGAGTATAAGGTACCGCAAGGTTATAGCAGTCATGTTGACCATTGGTCTAACTTTGCTCGAGCCATCCGGGAAGGGACGCCATTGATTGAGAATACGGAATTTGGGATGCGTGC
>JAJRXG010000281.1 GCA_024276375.1 Bacteroidota bacterium
CCGGGAGATCCCAGCAATACATGGATATCGGGAAGCGGGCGAGGGGGAAATGCTGCGCCTCAAAATCCGGTAGCCGACAAGTTTTTTCAAGCATATCGATCTACCCTTAACAATGCTTTAGAAACCGGGGACTATACGAATGCCAACCTTTTGATCAAGGAACTTAGCAGGTATCAGAAAACAAAGGGTGCTGCAGTCATTCCTTCTGATACAAAAATCAATGCCGAGATTCTTTTGAATAACATGAGTGTGTTCTCACGTTTGGCTGCTTTTTACGCTATACTGGGCTTGAGTTTTCTAACCCTATTGTTTGTCACAGTATTCAAGCCGGATATTCAAGTCAGTAAAATTTATAAAATATTATTTGCGTTGATCGTCATCGGTTTTGTACTCCATACCTTGGGTCTTGGATTGCGATGGTATGTATCTGGACGTGCTCCTTGGAGTAATGGGTATGAATCTATGATTTATATAGCTTGGACAACCTGTCTGGCCGGTCTTTTGTTTACACGTAAATCTTTGGGCGGACTTGCAGCAACTATGGTCTTGTCTTCTACTGTACTGTTAGTAGCAAGTCTGAGCTATCTCGATCCGGAAATCACTCCGTTGGTTCCTGTATTGAAGTCCTATTGGTTGACGATACATGTATCTTTGGAAGCAGGTAGTTATGGTTTTCTGATGTTGGGGGCTTTGATCAGTTTGATCAATCTCGTATTGATGATTTTGTTGACGCATAAAAACAAGGATCGTATCTACCGCATCGTCAAGGAGATGACATATATCAGCGAGATGACACTTACAGGCGGACTCATTATGGTTAGTGTAGGTACTTATCTCGGTGGCATTTGGGCCAATGAATCTTGGGGCAGATACTGGGGTTGGGATGCAAAAGAGACATGGGCACTTGTTACCATATTGGTTTACGCTTTTATCCTTCACATGCGGATTATTCCAAAAATGAGCGGACTATTTCAATTTAATTTTGCCGCATTGTTTGGGTGGGGGACTGTCATCATGACTTATTATGGAGTCAATTATTATTTGTCCGGATTGCATTCATATGCGGCGGGAGACCCTGTTCCTGTACCTGGTTGGGTGTATATTTCTGTGGCCTCACTTGCTGTAATCAGTGCATTGGCATATTGGAAGAAAAGGAAGTATAATCTTTTTTAATCCTTGAACCCACTCCCGAATCTGACTATTTCGACAAAATGAATTATTTGTTACTATTCAGGTAGGCGTCATTTTGGCTAAAAAAAACACTTTCCCTGTCATATTTCCGCTATTTTTTTCGCCGTAGCGCTGCTACTCAAAAAATAAGCGTCATCTGACGAAAAAATTGCCTTTTTTTATCTCAAAAGCACCCTCCTGAATAGTAACAATTATTTTGGATTGAGATGCATACTTTTTTGAGATTCAGTGATGCCTGAGAATACTCAACACTAAAAGATATCCGACAAGCAATACCGTAAGTATCTGAAATCAAAAGAGTAGAAGCGCTTTAATCCTTATTTGTATAATGTGTTTGGTACAACTAATGTATTTAGTAATGTTGAAAATTCAGATGAACCTTTTTGGTGTTATGAGTGGGCACATCTTCAAGGCAATTCTGGCTCAACAGCAGTGTTGAATCCTCTGTATGGACATCGGATGTCTATCGCTATGGTGGGATCAGCAATATTGTGCCATTGATCAATCGTCATTAAAATAGGGTGATAGGTTGATACTGTCGCATCTCGATATAGTTATAGTGCAATGAATTATTCAATCAAAATACTTTATATAGGTGATTTGTATTAAGTTTATATTGGTATATGACAATTTATTCGTAGCTTAATGACAATTTTGAGAGCGAGATGTTAATCTGGGGAGAAGTAAGTGGCTTTAGATGGGATCTTGTTCGATCGTAACAACCTAAGCTCTGAGCAGGTATGAGATTCAATTGTTTTAAGCGCCTTCTACTACTAAGCATATTGCTCATCGGGTTTGGTGTGATTTGTGCCCAACGCATAGACGTAACAACCGACTTGCCAACAGGCGAAACCCCATCCCGATACGCCAATATGACACCCAAAAATACGAAGGCTACATCTGCACTGTAGGCAGTGGATCCGCCTTAGAACTCCGTCGAGATTGGCAGACAGCAGTACAAGAGATAGAGCAAAAAGTAGCCGTCGAGCAAAGCCGGCAAGAGATAGCGCCCGTAACCATAGGATTGGTATTTCATATGCTCAACACGCGAGATGTCAAGGAAGCATCGCGCTTAATCGAAAGTCAGCTGGCAGCACTCAACCGGGATTTTAACAACAAAGGCATCATCGAAAAACACCCCAATGACCCCG
>JAJRXG010000282.1 GCA_024276375.1 Bacteroidota bacterium
TATTACAGTCCCACCAACTTGATAAGATCGACTCAACGCTCAAGAAAGAAAGATGACAAAAAATTGTTCACTTTGTTTCCCAACCCCGTTAGTGATATCTTGATCATAAACTATCTGCCCGAAAACGATCAGGAGTATATCGAAATATTCAATTGGGCTGGAAGTAGAGTCCGGTATGAATACTTGAGCAGCCGTCAAGAAATGCATAAAGTTGACCTTTCCGGTCTTGCTGCAGGTCTATATTATATAGGTCTGAATGCTAACGGTCGAACAGAAGGCACATGGAAGATTATGAAATTATAGCAATATATCCTGCTTGATCTTACGAGTTCCTTGGATTCATTATGTGGTTCATGATTCATATTTTCAATATGTCATTTTGATTATTTTTTTTCAAAATGCTTATTCACTAAATTATCTACTGCCCCTATTGCTCTATTCATACGCTAAGTAGGAAGATAGTCCGGCAAGAAGCATATGATTTTAAAATAAAATATGCTTTGATTGATTTTTTGGACACCCTTGGCAAATTATCTATTTTTAATGCTTAATCAATATTATGCAAATTAAAGAGTCCCCAAAGACCTACGATGCCATCATTGTAGGATCAGGAGCAGGAGGTGGTATGTCTGCCAATATTCTGTCTGAAGCTGGATTAAAAGTGGCATTGGTAGAGGCAGGTCCTTATTTTGATCCAAAAGATCCGGAGACCATGACCCAGCTAAAATGGCCTTGGGAATCACCACGTCGCGGAGCCGGTACGAAAAGAGCTTTTGGTGAATTTGATATGTCTTGGGGTGATTGGGAAGTAAAAGGCGAACCCTATACACATGCAGAAGGCACAAAGTTTATGTGGTGGCGTTCAAGAATGTTGGGTGGACGTACCAATCACTGGGGACGCATATCTCTTAGATTTGGACCCAAGGACTTTAAGCATAAAGACATTGATGGACTTGGTGAAAACTGGCCGATTTCGTATGACGATGTCAAACCATACTATGATCGTCTCGACAAAATGATTGGGGTGTTTGGCAGTAAAGAAAATCGATACAATGATCCCGATGGATACTTTCTCCCGGCTCCTAAACCTAGGCTTCATGAATTATATTATATCAAAGGTGCCCGTAAAGTGGGAGTAGATGTAATACCTTCGAGACTCTCCATTTTAACAAAAAGAATCAATAAAGAACGAGGAGTTTGTTTTTATTGTAGTCAATGCAATCGATCCTGCCGTGTTTATGGAGATTTTTCTTCCGGTTCGTGTCTGATTTTTCCTGCCATCAAGAATGGTGGGCAAATCGATCTCTACACCGATAGCATGGTCAAAAATGTTATCACCAATGACGAGGGCTTGGCTACCGGTGTGTCGTACATCAATAAAAAAGATCGAAAAGAATATACGCTTAAAGGTCGTGTTGTTGTTTTGGGGGCATCGGCTTGTTCAACAGCTCGGATTCTGTTGAACTCTAAGAGTTCACAACACCCTAACGGACTTGGTAATAGCAGCGATATCGTAGGTCGATACCTACATGACTCTACGGGTGCGGGGCGAATGGGTTTTATCCCCGATCTGATGAATCGAAAAACCTACAACGAAGACGGTGTCGGTGGTATGCATGTTTACTCACCATGGTGGTTGGACAACAAAAAACTTGATTTCCCACGAGGTTATCACATTGAAATCTGGGGTGGAATGGGAATGCCCTCCTATGGCTTTGGTTTTAACACAAGTGAGTTAAATAAGTATGTCGGAGAACAGATTGGTGGTTATGGTGATAAATTGAGAGATGATGTAAAGAGATTTTATGGGTCTGTCATTGGCCTTTCGGGACGTGGAGAATCCATAGCCATGTATGACAACCGCTGTGAGTTAGATCCCCATACTGTGGATCAATGGGGAATTCCCGTGTTGAGATTCAACTATAAATGGTCAGATTATGAACGAAATCAAGCACGTCATATGACCAACACTTTTGACGAAATATTAGAAGCCATGGGTGCCAAAGTTCTAGGAGACAAACCGACAAAAGAAAACGATTATGGCCTCTTGGCTCCCGGACAAATCATCCATGAAGTCGGTACTACAAGAATGGGAAACGACCCTAAGAAATCTGTTACTAACAGAATGCAACAACTGCACGATAGCAAAAATGTCTTTATTGTAGATGGCGGACCATTTACATCTCAAGCCGATAAAAACTGTACTTGGACTATTTTGGCATTGAGCATGAGAACATCAGAATATATTGTGGAAGAATTTAATAAAAAAAATCTCTAAAAATGAAAAGAAGAGAATCACTTAAGGGATTGTTGATAGGTACTGTGGCAGGAGCAACTGCCATGACGGGCTGCAAAACAGACAAGCAAATAAAAGAAACTATCTATAAGGATCTTCCTGATTACGGTCGAACACCTGAAGAAAAAGATTGGGATAAGAAGATTCTAGAAGCAGAACCCTTCTTCAACAAACATGAGATGGAAACGCTATCGATCCTGTGCGATATCATTCTGCCTCGCAAAGGTGATCATCCTTCCGCTACGGAGGTGAAAGTGCCGGAGTTCATAGAATTCATCGTCAAAGATATGCCCGATAACCAACTCCCTCTGAGAGGTGGTCTAATGTGGCTTGATACAGAGACAAACCGAAGATATAACAAGCAATTCTCTTCTTGTTCTAAACAAGAACGTATAACTGTCATTGAAGATATAGCCTACCCCGATCCTGATCTTCAGAAACCTGCGATGTCCCCGGGCATCTCTTTCTTTAACCGGCTTCGCAATCTTACCCTGACAGGATACTATACTACCAAAGAAGGATTCAAAGACCTCGGATACTTAGGCAATACACCCAATGTATGGGATGGCGTACCTCAAGAAGTATTGAGTGAACATGATGTCCAATACGATCCTGAATGGATTGCCAAATGCGTAGATCAATCCAAAAGAGATATTATCGCCCAATGGGATGAAAAAATGAACTTAATCTCTTAAAGAGGTGTTACGAAGTAAACAGTGTGTATAACATATTGCACTTTATTGGCTGCTAATGCGTGGTGAGGAGGGGTTGATTCGTTCCGCTTATCATAGGAGACTCTTTATGAGGAGTTTCTAGACATTTGGGGACAGAGGCGTACCGGAGCAATATCCTATTTTATACAATTTATTATACAGACAATAAACACTAAATCTTGATCGTGATTGAGCCAGTAGCCAACCATAATAATTCTTTTCACTCTGACACTTTATCCAATCAGTTGAACAAGTTGGATATAGTACTGTGGAATCAAATATTAGGAATCCTTAATCTGAAAAATACCAGAAAAACAAAAAAGAAAGATCTACTTTTAAAAACATGGAACGACTATAACACTTCCACTAAAGAGTCCTATTCTTCCTTGTACCTCCAGACTGAGGTGGTCGGGTTTTACCGATGTTGAAATCATCCCCGGACTCAATTATTTTCTCAATACCAACCTGAACCCACCACAATACGAGTGACATCAAGTATTAATTACGATCAAACTTGTTGCGCATGCATTCCTTCTGATTAAGAGCGAAATACTAAAAATCTGTATGTTTTGGTATAGTGTTAAACTAGCGTATTGGACAACAAGACACAACTTAATCCGGCTTTTGAATCGTAATTAAGTAAGCTATTAATTCACCCATCTTTCCTCGGATCTCATTTTCACTGAGGTGCTCCCCTTCGGAAAAAACCTCACCCCAAATAGGCATATCTCGAGTCTTGTGCGCTGCAGACATAGCTCTACCATCAATTTTGCGAGCGATGCGTTGAATGGGGAAGGTTGTTGTTTCTTGATCCGCTGTAATCTTAGTAAGATCAGCAGGTTGATTGGACAAAGAATCAATCCTCAAACCTCGACCATCCATACCATGACACTGACTGCAATATTTCATAAAATGAGATTTTCCTCTCTCGGCTTGCATGGCAAGAGAATTTTCTGGGGGTTGAGGTTTACAACTAAAAAGTAAAACAAATAAAACAGATACTGAAAGGCTTGTATAGAAAACCGATTTTAAAGAAATTAGATTTTTCATAATGTTTTTTTATCAATAATTATAAAGCCAGATCCATCATCAAATCCTAGGATAAAGTAGAGAAAGGTAATGTACCGATCAATGATTTGAATCATCGAACATAAGAACACTAATCAATTAATCCATCACGGGCAATTAACGATATGCAACTAGTAAAAGAAAGAGGCATTATGTTGCATGCTATGACACAAGCAATAGTCACTCAATGTATAACAAATTGTACTTTATGATTCGCTGCTATCATCAAGGGGGAGTCCGTCCACCTCTGGTTGATACAGCAGCGGGCTGGTATCCCTTTTGGGAATTTAAGGGCACGGGCAGGCCATGCCAGAGGTAGGCTGGTAACACAATATCCCACCTTGTGCCATTTGCTATACACCCATCACTCATGCTCTGCTGGATTGTCATCTTAATTCCTTATATTTATTGATCATCAAAAGATATTTCTGCTGTGACCACCCAATTATTAAGAATCTCAATGCACAAATACGCATTGGTTTTAATTTGGATCATATGCATAAATACTCTTAGCGTAACAGCTCAGTCCAGTAGGATAGATTCGTTGATTATAGAGTTAGGGCTTTCGAAAAATGATACAACCAGAGCCATCATCTGCAAGAACCTATGGCACAGTTATATCAATACCGATCTGGACTCCGCCATGCACTATGCTCATTTGGGATTGAAGCTTTCGGAAGCATCTAATTATCCACGTGGCATCAGTGATCATACCGTTTATATTGCCTTTATAGAAAGTCGGAAAGGAAACCATAAAAGAGCATTGAATCGACTAAAAAAATCATTGTACAAGGTCAAGAATGAATATGACTTTGTAAGCGGTGAGCTGTTTATGTCCAATTGGATCGCCAATATCTATAGAGAGTCCGGGCAACTAGACAGTGCAGCCCATTATCTCAACCTCATGCTGCAAGAATCCCGAGGACGACATTTTCTCAACGCAATAGAAGTAAATGCCAGCTTGGGTCAATTGTATCAGCAACAACATTTTTATAGATCTGCATTATTACACTATCAGAGGGCAGATTCTATTTGCCAAATGAATGATGTGGACAATAACAGTTGTACGCTTTGTATCGCCAATGTAGGTGTAGTACTCATGAAGATCAAGGATTATGAAAATGCTCTAAAGTATTTTGAGAGAGCAACCAAGCAATATGAATCCCGGAACGAAATATATCTTCTAAATGAATTGGACATCGCAAAGGCCAACCTGGAATGGCATCGTGACAGTTTTGCTACATCAATCATTCTCGCAGATAAAACAGTCAAATATTTCAGAAAAGATAGCTCTATACTCAATTGGGCTCAAGCACTCAGAGTATTGCTAAAGGCACATATGGATTCGGGTCAGTTGGAAAAAGCAGGTGATGATGTCATTGAACTCATTCAATTGTACCATATATTGAATGACAGCACTAAACTCACCTACGCATATACGTCGTATGCCAATTGGCTAAATCTAACCGAATCCTATCAATTGGCCGAGGAAAATATTAGGAAAGCAAAACAATTGGCATCGGGTACTGACGATATTCTGGCTCGACAATTTCTAAATAAAGTATCTGCCGGTATTTATAGCTCTGTAAAGAACTACGACGATGCTTACAATGCGCAGTCTGAGTTTATAAAAGTCACGAACGAATATAGAAATAAAAGTAATGAGCGATTGATTAAGGATATAGAAATCTCCTATGATGTTAAGAACAAAGATCAAGAAATACGCCTATTAAATGTTTCCAATGATCTTATGATGCAGAAGCAAAACATCCAGAAAAGGTTGATGTGGGGAGGACTAGTAGTGTTTCTCCTGGTTATGTCCATTCTATATTACTTATACCTTCTCAAACAAAATACAAACCAAAAATTAAAAGAAATCGATAAACTCAAATCACGGCTATTTGCTGATATCTCTCACGAATTTCGCACCCCACTGACCCTTATAAAAGGGCCAATAGAGATGATTTTAGAAAAGGGAGATGTGCCTATCGAGTTGCGCAATCAATTGAGTATTGTTGACCGCAATACCAACAAGTTGAATCGCCTCGTTGACAGTATCAATGACCTGACACTACTTCAGTCCGGTGAAATAGAATTGAATATTAGGCCTTCTAATCTAAAGACCCATCTTAAGATTATCTCTGCTTCTTTTGAGTCTATGGCAAGTGTAAAGGGTATCCAGTTTAACACCGCGCTGAGCCTGCCGGATGAATATGTGTATTACGATCCGAAAAAACTTGAATCTATACTATATAACCTTTTAAGCAATGCATTTAAATTTACTTCGGAAGGTGAAGTTTCTTTAACGGCTCGGATAATAGCTCCGGAAAAAGTAGAACTGCAAGTGAAAGATACCGGGATAGGATTGAGTGAGGAGGATCAACAAAACATTTTTAAGCGGTATTTTAGAGTATCGTCGGAAAAAGTTGATGCAGAGGGTATTGGTATAGGACTTGCCCTAGCCAGTGAACTGGCTAAACTGCACATGGGAAGCATATCCCTATCTTCACAGCTCGGTGTCGGCTCAGTATTCACACTCGAATTGACAATATCCCGACAGGCATATGAGAATACTGGATTATCGATAGGATCTGTCTATGTACCCAATGACTCCAACATGAAGACTATTGAAATCCCGATCAATACAGGCGTGATATCACTACATGAAGACGACCAGGTTATTTTGCTGGTCGAGGACAATGTTGACATGAGGAGATATCTCGAGGATATATTCAGTGGTGTGTATCAGGTTTTAAGTGCCGAAAATGGGGAGAAGGGCCTGCAACTAGCGGATGAGTTGATACCCGATCTCATCATCTCAGACCTCATGATGCCTGTGATGGATGGTATGGCATTCCTCAAAGCCATCAAAACCAATCAAAAAACAAGTCATATTCCATTTGTTATGTTGACGGCTGACCACCGCGAAGAGGCTAAGTTAGAAGGACTTCAATATGGTGCTGATGATTTTATGACAAAACCGTTTTCCAGTGCGGAAATACAACTAAAGGTTCAAAATCTCATAGAAGTCCGAAAGCAACTACGAGCTAAATACAAGGAAGATCGTTTTGTTGATCCGGAAGTCTTGGCGGCCAATGATATCGATGAGCAGTTCTGGGTCAGATTGGAACATGTCGTTAGGGCCAATCTCGACAATGCGCACTTCCATGCAGCAGATTTTGCCCGCGCCATGTATATGAGTAGAATGCAATTGCACCGCAAATTGAAAGCGACGACCAATCTATCAACCAGTATCTTCCTCCGCTCTCAAAGGCTAAAAGCTGCGGCACAAATGCTAAGGGATGGAAACCCATCTGTTGCAGATGTAGCCTATGCGGTAGGATTTACCAGCCCATCATTTTTCTCAAAATGCTTTAAGGAGGTATTTGGAGTTCCTCCAAATGAATATGTGAGATAAAACACTATTCCTTCATACCTGACACCTCGGATGAGCTTTCTGCTTCATGGTGATTTTGAGTCGATTCGATCAGTGCGGGCAAGATCCTCTAAGGGTTAATCCAATTAAAAGGATCTGAAAATACACTTCTATTTCATCATAATATCATCATTTTCAAGCAGTTATGACTTGTGTTACAATAGTTATAGCAATTGTTACAATAGTACATGACGCTCGATATCGTATGCTCCAATTTTGAATTGACAATTTGACAGATCAATGATGATCTATTAATACAAAAATTGCTTTTAAAATGACCTCAACCATATCTCCGAGAGAAAAAGATGTCCTACAACTTATGGCCAGAGAGATGACCACAAAAGAAATCGCCGGAATCCTATCTATTAGTCAACACACCGTCATTTCTCATCGCAAAAATCTAATGGAAAAATTAGCGGCCCGCAATGCGGTAGGCATCATCGTACGAGCTGTGAGACTAGGTGTTCTAAATCTTACCAATGAAAATTCAATCTACTGAAACAGTCACTTTATCGATGCAATTTCGAACACACAAAAAGATGTCTATCCTGTATGTTTTAAAATTAATTTCTGATCATAAATGATTCGTATTCCCTAACTAAATAAATCAAAATAAAATGGAAAAATTAATATTAACGCTCGCCTTTGCTTGTTTTATAATGAGTCCGGATCTCTACGCACAAAAGATAGAAGCTATCACCAATTCACCCGGTGAGACAGTCATTAGCGGCATTAATTCTGATGTCACTAATTTTGGGTCAATAGGGGTATTTGGGTCGGGATATGAAGGAATATTTGGGTTCACCGCTGGAAATGGTGGTAAAGGCGTTATTGGACATGCCGTAGGTAGTTCAGGATACGGAGTGTACGGATTCGCCACCGGAGACGATGGATATGGTGTATTTGGAGATCATAATTCTACCTCCGGTACTCGACCCGGTGTTTTTGGAAGAACTATGTCAACGAGTGCTGAAGCAACAGGGGTGCTCGGTCAGGTTGCTTCGACTACTCCGGGAGTGGCTTCCACCGGGGTATTCGGTCACAACAAAGGGACGGGAATCAATGGTGTTGGTGTCTGGGGAAGACATGACGGAAGTGGGTGGGGTGTATATGGCATTGCTTATGGGGCAAGTGGACGTGGTGTCGCTGGAGTGCACAATTCTTTGATAGGTACTAAACCCGGAGTACATGGAATTTCAAATTCTCTTTCCTTAACTGCTACGGGCGTAGTCGGCGAGATTTCATCCACTGCTTCCAGTGCAAATTCGGCAGGTGTTAGAGGTATTAACAAAGGAACCACTACAATTGGTATCGGCGTATGGGGCTCACATGACGGTTCAGGATGGGGCGTATATGGGTTGGCTAATAATGGCGGAACAGGAGTAGTCGGGTCGGGCGGTTTCGCTGATTTTTATGCGTTAGGTCCAGGAATTGATTACGGCACAGCATCTTCTATCAGGTGGAAGCGCAACATACACGCCATCCCCGATCCGCTTCATAAGATAAATCAACTGCGCGGCGTGTATTACGATTGGGACGATGAGCATGGCGGTCAACACGATGTAGGCTTTATCGCAGAAGAAGTAGGAAAAATCCTTCCGGAGATCGTGATTTACGAAGAAAACGGCATCGATGCCAGAGGATTGGATTACAGTAAA
>JAJRXG010000283.1 GCA_024276375.1 Bacteroidota bacterium
CAAGTGCACAAAACCTTGATTGTTAGTATTGCGATGGTATGGTAGTACCTATAATTCGATTTTTTTTCGAGTGAGCGCTACATATCAAGCACAAAACAACCAAGGTTGAAATAAAAAAAGAGTCCACGACCTTCCATCGAAATGGAACGCAGACCCTCTTTCTCGAGCTCAATCGAGGCTGCAAAGATAGGACATCTTTTGGATTATTTAGTCTGTGTTGGAAGTGGGAGAGCTGTATCCGAAATAGAATAAGTCCAAAGCAGTATTGTAGCACGGACTGTCTCCCGAAAAGGGTATGGGTGTGTTGGTTTTTAATTACTTTACACAGATGAAAAAAATGCTAATTACATTGTTGACGATGATTGCTTTTATGTTAGTGACTCATGATTTAAGCGCACATAAGTATTTTGGATATGTAGATGGAAATCCAGATTGCGTTGCCTGGGATTGTGGAAATGACAATAATTGTTGTTTGCCGGAAATTGTTATTATCGGTAGTCGTAGTAAAAATTAATTCATCATTTGTAGTATTTGATCAGAGCATCTGTTCTGGTTAAATACTACAATATTTAACCTGTTGAGTTGTGAGAATGATCTATTATATCGGCATCTTATGGTCATTGGTATGTTTTTGGAGTTGTTCAAGAAGCAATAGTATCCCGATTGTTGATTCATCTGATGTGGCTTCTGACATCGTATCTTTTCCATTGGATACGACACAATATCATAAATTAAAGTATATTACCCAATATGAAGAGGATGGTGTTGAGTATTTAGTGACATTAGACCATCGGAATCCTTCTTTTATATCTATTTATAATTTGAAGGATAGAAAACTCCTAAAAAAAATCCCCTTGGCATATGAGGGTCCCAATGGAGTTGGAATTCCGGAAGGATTGGTCATAGTATCATTGGATTCCATTTTTGTCATATCTCCTGACAATTATCTTGTAAGTTTGGTTGATGGGGACGGTCGTATGCTGTTTAGGCATCGGATTATAGATGAAGGAGTGGAATATAGCCGTGAGGGAGGTATGCTTCGAGGTCAGTCACATGCACCTTGTATGATTAGGGATGAGATATTGTATTGCCCCTCATTTCCGGATCGGGATCCTTTTAAGAATGAGTATTATGATGGAAGTGTTTTGATGTTAATAGATATTTTTAATCGAGAGCAAGTATTTAAGTATTCATACCCAAAGGAATATAAAGATGATTACTTAGTTGTGGAAATGATTTTTTTTGGAATTGCTTATATCGATAGTGATGTAGTCTTTTCGTTTTCAATCTCGGATAGTCTATATATTTATAATCTTGAGAAAGACATTTATGTAACTAAGTATGCCGGCTCCCAATTATCACCGCGAGCTCCTGATAAGTATCGTGGGAGTCGTGACTTGGATGAGCGATTTATCTATATGAGAAATTCTAGAATGTATGGTCGATTAATTTATGACGAGTATAGACAGAAGTATTATCGATATGTCTATCACCCATTGGACAAGGAGGATTGCGCTGACAATACGATTGAAAATCCGGTATCCATAATTACATTGAATAAAGATTTAGAAATAATAAATGAATGTCTGTTACAGACTGGTAGATATGATAAGAGGAGATCTTTCTGTAGTAAGGATGGATTTTACATATCCTTAATGAACGATCGTAGTCCATATCTCAATGAAGAAAAGTGGTATTTTGAGAAGCTGAATTTATAGTTTGTTATGCAAGGGGTTAGATAGCTGGGTTTCATGAGGGGTGTCAAAGCGGTGGTGAAAAATATTATTCAGAAAGCTATGAGTAGAAATTTCTTTAACGGTTATTGTGGATCACAATGCTTATCCAACTTGACTTTTCAGCTCAAGTCCAATCTTACGAGACTCGAATCGTTGATTTTATGACTTTTGAGGGCAATGGTGCACGATGGATGGATAACAGATTACAATCGGGTGTTCTATACTTACTTGTCGTTTGATTATTTAAGTAAAAAAATTAAAATACGAAAAGTAGTCACAATCACTCTATCAATGTATCCATTGTGAGAAAGCCATCCTACTTGATTCCTATCATTTTATTGGCTGTCTTGACAGCGTATCATGTCTATATGCTCTCTGCTATAGATCTGTCCCAAGGCATGGAATATGGGGTAAAAAGTATCTATTGGCTTGGACTAATATTGATGATGTGGGGAGGGTACTATCGGTTAAGGTATGGTGATCAACATCCTGTGAAGAGATCGAAGAGTGTCAATTTTTTGATTTCTTGGGCGACGTTATGGTTGTTTCTATTGATTGTTGTCGGTGTTGTAGTCTTGTTTTATGCTTTATTGGTGGGAGCAGTTGATCTTATTGATCAAATCGCATATGAAGGACGCGGAGTAGTGTCTTTGAGGAGTCCGATTGTTATCATAGGAATATACACTCTTGCCCTTGTGTTTCTTGTATTGATGATATATGGAGTGTTGTGGGGCAAGTATAAGTTTAGAGTAGCACATATCTCGATTGCTTACAATGCCTTGCCCTCAGGTTTTGATGGATTTAGAATTGTCCAGATTTCGGACATACATGCTGGCACTTGGGATGATGTCAAGTCCGTTGAACGCGGAGTCAATATGATTCAAGATCAGCGAGGAGATATGATCGTATTTACGGGGGATCTTGTCAATCGCGATAAAGATGAGATTGACCCTTTTCTTGATTTATTTGCTTCTTTGGATGCGCCTTACGGCAAATATGCCATCCTAGGCAATCACGATTACTATGGTCAACCAAGGGATCGAGCGTTAAGATCTGGATACTATGCGGCCTTCTTTGAGAAGTATAATGCGATGGGTTGGGATTTGCTACGCAACGAATCTCGAACCATTAAGCGTCAAGGGGATCGTATTTCATTGTTAGGCGTGGAGAATTGGGGCGCGGGTCGATACTTCCCCAAGCGTGGAGATCTTACCGAGGCATTGGAGGGTGTGAATAAGAGAGATTTTTGTATTCTACTATCACACGACCCTACACATTGGGATCATAGTGTGTTGCCACATCAACGACATATACCATTGACGCTGAGTGGACATACACATGGGATGCAGTTTGGTATCAACTGGAAGAAGTTGAGATGGTCTCCAGCACAATGGCGCTATAAGCGATGGATGGGATTGTATGAGGAAGGACAGCAGTATCTGTATGTCAATCGGGGGCTTGGATGTTTGGCATTAGCTGCTAGGATCGGTATGTGGCCAGAGATTACTGTTATCACTTTAAGAAGTAGATAGTACTTCTGCAATTAGCGACACATTAGCGCAAACCTTTGATTTTGCTGCCGACTTTGGTCATGACTTCATGGGTTGTAGCTTTGGGTATGCGGATATATTCTGCGCCGAGCCAAGCAGCCAGATCTTGACCATAGGGATTGTCCATTTTGCCCATGCGGGTATCAAAGACAATGCTGGCGGAGAGGGTATCTCTCAATTTAGAGCACATGGGTTTTAATTCGCTTAAAGCAGTAATCTCATGAGAGACCCCGTCGATTTCTTTATGGGGTTGATTGGCTTTGCCATCAGTAAACAAGATAAGGACAGTACCTGCAGCATGTCTCTGCACGTTGTTTTTGCGTACGAGATCTAGGGTTTTGAGCATGGCACTGCCGAGTGGAGTTTTGCCACCTGAAGATATACGCTTTAGTGCTGCCGCTGCTCCGGTTATGCTACAACCCGGAGCTAGAAGGAGTTTGGCCTCTTTATGTCGAAAATAGATCAGCGCCACTTGATCGCGATACACATATGCCTTTTCGAGCAAGGAGAGTGCTGCGCCTTTGGCAGCTTGAAAATGGTTGATGGCCATGGATCCTGAACCATCTACTGCAAATATAAAAAGTAGTCCCGATCGTTGCTGAAATCTTTTTATTCTGAAATCTTCTTTTCTGATGTTTAATTGCTTTTTTTCGCCTTTTGTGTTGGGCACGTTGTGAAGTGCAGCGGATTTGAGCGTTGCAAGGATATCGAGACGACCATCGGTAAGTACTCCGGGAACAGATTTGACATGTCTGCCCCTATAGTTGTTGTTGGAGTAATGGTGTTTTCCACTTCGCGCAGTACCGGACGACGATCCGGAGAAACTCAGCAAGTCGATGTCGGGAGGAGCCTCTTCTTCCCAATCCGGGATCAAGTCTTGGGCGGAGACTTCTTTTTGGTCTCCGAGACCTTTAATATCGGAGGATTGGTAGTTGGGACTCTTGAGCTGTTTGTTATTGGGGTCTTGTTCTTTATCTTGTTGAGAAGGTGCGTTGTCCTTGTCTGGTGTATTGTTTTTTTGTTTTTTGCTATTGGATTTGGAAGCATTAGATTTATCCATTGGGATTGGGTTGTCACCCAAACGCGACATATAGATCAAACGGATGGCGAGATAAATATCGGATTGTGTAACGGGGGCTCTAAGATGCAAGGCAGCATTGGCTTTGGCGCATCTTGTAGCTAGGATCTCCAACCTGTTGCCTTGTACGCCCAATTGTGTTGCATAAGAGCAGAGTTCTTGAAGTTGATCTTCAGTGATTGTGACATTTGGGAGGATATTGCGTGCTTTACTGACTCTTGATATGAGATCGGCGGGCATTTGTATCGGCTTTTGGGCTCTTGAGGCAACGACCATCCTCCATCCGAGATGAGTGATAGTTTCAGAAAAAACCAAGAGCCCAATGCGGTCACGGAGAGCAGCGGGGAGTTCGTGTTCAGCGGGATTGTAGGTACCGATCAGTGCAAAATCTGTGGGATAGGCATAGGAGAATCCTTCGCGTTCCATCCGTACGACTCCTTGCATTGAAGCGTGGAGAATGGCTGTAATCAATTCGGTCGAAAGCAAATTGATTTCGTCCACATATAAGATTCCTCGATGTGCCTTGGCCAGCAATCCTTGGGTCACTCTCAATGTTCCACTTTCTTGTGATTGGGCTATATCAATACCTCCTATGAGTCGTTCCATTGAGCAACCCAGCGGAACATTTACAAAGGGGCTTTGTTTTGGAAACAAGGCTTGAGCAGAACGGGCGATTTGAGATTTGCCGGTGCCGGAAGCACCACCAATCAAAACACCTTTGAGGTCAGGAGCAACTGCCAGCAGTGACAATGCAAGAAAAGGATTTTTGAGACCCGGGAAGGAAGACATGATCAGTTGATTTGAGATAGGGTTTCGTTTAAGATATGTTCAATTTTTTGAATTGAATCAATCTTTTCGAGCGGGTCACGGCGCAATCTGTGTTGTAGGCACATCGGTGCGACTGTTCTAAGATCGTCGGCTTCTACTTTTATTCTTCCATTGAATGCAGCGAGCGCTCTGGATGAACGAAGGAGTGTGATGTCACCACGGTGGCCATCAATCTTTAGGTAAAGACATAGTTCGATCGCCTTGGCCATCAGAGGTTCGGGCATTTCTACTTCGGGGAGTATCTCAATGGCCTTTATGATGCGTTTTTGCAATGCTTGTTGCTTAGATTGCCATTTTTCGACAAGTGTCTCAGGGTGGAGGCGGAAGGCTTCGGTGTTTTTGATAACTTCCACGCGTTTATCTATGTCTGTAATGGTAGAAATCTGAGTATAGAGGCCAAATCTGTCCAGCAATTGAGGTCTTAGGTCTCCCTCTTCGGGATTGCCAGAACCAACTAGAACAAATTTTGCCGGATGTCGTACACTAAGGCCTTCTCTTTCGATAATATTGACCCCACTGGCAGCAACATCCAACAAGAGATCTACGAGATGATCCTCGAGTAGATTGACTTCATCGATGTATAGAAAACCACCATGAGCTTTGGCTAGGAGACCCGGCTCAAAGGATTTTTTGCCTTTTGTCAATGCCGCTTCTATATCGAGGGTGCCTACAACTCTATCCTCCGTTGCACTGAGTGGAAGATTGACCATAGGCACGGCAATGGGCTGGTTGTTTTCTCTATTTACGAGAGTGGGCAATTCGACCTCGAGATAGGTACCTTGTGCGTGAATTTCTGCGATCAGCGGATCAAATTGTCTTTTGGGCAATAGATCGGCTATGGCACGTACGCAGGTGCTCTTGGCCGTTCCACGGTGTCCCATAATCAATACACCGCCGATGGCAGGATATATGACATTGAGCAGCAATGCCAGTTTCATTTTTTCCTGTCCTACTATAGCAGAAAAGGGAAGCACATGGTACTCACTATTGTTCATAAAACCTTTCCTTTTGAATACATCGCTAAAGTTAGATTATTTCGATCAGTACGTTAAATATTTTACCTATTGATGCTTTAAGAATAGCAATCAAATTAATTTGAGATGGTCTCAAAAACCTTATGTAAGGACGAGTACAAAGGTCATGAGTAATAATATATGTATTAATTTTCTCGCAACTTGGCCAAAAGTCGAAGAATTTCAAGGTACAACCAAACTAGTGTGACCAAGAGCCCAAAAGCTCCATACCACTCCATGTATTTGGGCAAGCGCCTATCTGCACCTTTCTCAATAAAATCAAAATCAATGACCAGATTTAAAGCGGCAACAATGACAATGACAACAGAAATTAAAATACCGATTGGGCCTGATTCATGAAGATATGGAATCTGCCATCCGATAAAACCACCGGCAAAATTGAGGATATATAGGAGCAGTATGCCTCCCGTGGCACTGACAACACCTAGTTTTAGGTTTTCGGAAGGTAAGATTACTCTCGATCGATATAAGAAGAGCAAAATGATAAAGACCGCTACTGTCAAAAGAATCGCCTGCAGTACAATACCTGCAAATGAAGTATCGTACAGATGAGAAAACCACCCGAGGCTCACACCTTCAAGCACGGCATATGCGGGAACAGTGGTAGGAGACCATGATTTTTTAAAGATGGTAATCAGTGCTACGACAAAGGCCAATATGGCGGCTCCTTGCAACAACTCTAGGATTCTATCTGAGACCATTGCATTGTGAGCGTATTTCCAGCTTAAGATACCGGATGTCAACAATATGCCAACGAGATAGATGGATTTGGAGACCGTACCCTCCAATGTCATAATGTCATTGTACAACCCTGAGTCGGAGTCGTGACGAAACGAAGCATCATTCATTGCCGGGTTAGATGATCTCATTTGTTGTATTTATCTTAAGTAACTATTCAGCACCACTGTTTTTAGACAGTAAATAGGCATTTTTGTTCCTGTCGAAGCCATATTTTTTGCAGCGTAGCATCGCTACGTAAGAAAAATCTGGCTTCGACAGGTGCAAAAAGGGCATTTTCTGGCAAAAAC
>JAJRXG010000284.1 GCA_024276375.1 Bacteroidota bacterium
AACATTTTGGTGTGGCACAAATTCTTTTTCTCGTTGTCTTGCGTCTTCAAGGTTTCCGATTCCGCTTCCTATCCATTGAGTAACATTGCCACACAAGTGAAGAATCAAGTTGCCTATAGAATTCACATGATTATTAGGGTGATACCATAGTTCTTCATGTGTCAACATTTGCACTACCTTGATAATACGAGGGATGGACTCCTCGTAAATCCGTAAATTAAATTGTTCTTGAAGTGCCTTGGTTATACGTCGTTGGATCATCTTGTTTCCTTGGGTGAATATTGGTTTATCTCTATTCGTGATTTATATGCTTATAGCCAAGGTTACAATGCCGATGTCTCTGTATCCCATATTTCTCATAATTTGCTCGCATGATGATACCGTGGCTCCGGTTGTCAGTACATCATCTATTAGAAGGGCTTTTTTTTCTAGCACTTTTGTTTCCGCTGAATAAGGTATAAACGAAGCATTTAAAACTTGTGATCTTTGAAGTTTATCTTTTTGAGTTTGGGATTGTTCATATTGAGATCTCTTGAGAACGGTTTCGTTGATGAAGACCGGTATTTCTTTGATCACACCCCTTGCGATTTACATTGCTTGGTTGTAACCGCGCTGTCTCTTCCTTTTTCTATGGATTGGGACAGGAACAATCTCGTATTGTGACCAATCTAACTCTAAGTTTTTGAGTTTTTGTCCGAGTCGTTGACCCAAATACCACGCCAAAGATCGTTGTCCATTATACTTGATTTGTTTGATGAGGTGTTGGACTTTGCTGTGCTTAGTGAAATATAGAAGACTATCAAAAAAAGATACATCTCGAGGAAAGTGTTCTTTGCCTTCCAAGGCTGCTTCTGCTATGGGCTGTGTTGGTATCCAAGGCAATTGTTTGAGACACTTGTTGCACAACAGATGTCCATGCAAGGGTTCATACTGCTGACAAGCATAACAGATGCGGGGAAACAGAACCCTTCCCACGCCTTCTATATACTTTCTTACAACAGACATACATTATCTCATTAATATTTTTTTGCGTTCACGTGTAAACTCTTGTTCTGTTAGCACACCCTTTTTTCTCAATTCCATGAGGCGGTTTAACTGAGCCAACAAGATATCATCCATAGGTTTTTGTCCTACACCTCGTTTTTGTTGTTTGTCTCGAGGAGCTTCTTTATCGGGGGGAAATTGAAAGCCATTGTTTTTAAATGTTTCGAATTCCGGCTGTATTCTAACATAAGCCAAATCATCATGGGACAAGATTTTGCTTGTATCTTTTAATCCATATTCAACGGCAAGGGCTAGGTGTTTAAAGGCTTTTTCTTTATCTTCCATCAGAGAATATGCACAAGCAAGATTAAAGTGGAGGGCAATGTCTGTCGGCTCGATTTTCAGACCCTTTTGAAAATCACTAATAGCTTCTTCAATCTCGTACTCTTTATATTTTTTCATCCCGCTTTTTTTGAACGGGTTGTTGCGCACTCGTGGTGCTCTTCGGGGAGTTGTTCTACTATTGGGCTTTTTAAACTCAGTATAATCTCTACGCCTTCGTCGAGAAGCTGTGGTTCTTCTTCTGCCTCGGCGTTGATATCGTTTGTTAAACTTGCGGTCAAACTCTTCAGGAGGCATCATGAGATAACGCAATCCATCAATCACACCCAACAGAAAAGACACAGGAAAAACCTTGGACGTCATCATTGTTAAGAAGATGTAGAATATCCCAGCGCCAGTTTCTCTCAAGTAAAACTTGTGCAGACCAAAGGAGCCTCCGACAAAAGCGAGCAAAGCAGCTAAAAATTTATTTCTCATAACATATTCATACCGGTTGGGCAAAATACGACAAAAGAAAGAATACCTAACATGATTGAGTGTGGAAGTCTATACTTTTTAGACGAGAGTCACCTTTCAACAATTATTGTACAGCATAAAGCTCTTGATCCACGATGCTTTTGGCGATGGTTCTTCTTATGTCTCTCATGTTGAGTAGAGGATATGTTAACAAGGATTGAACCCCAAGGATGATGCTCTCTTGATGTTTTGGCTTAACAAAGATGCCTATAGCTTCCAAGGCACTCCGGCGGATAAGATCAGTTGCTTCTTGTATATACGCCTGAGTCATCAATTGCTTTATTTCGGAAGGATGTTTCTGTGTTCGTAGCAGGGCAGATTCTGCCATGTAGGTGTAGATTAAGATATCAGCCATATTCATGGTGAGTTCTTGCTCTTCTTTTAGGTTGATTTTACCTTTCATTGCAAGTTGTCCTACCGAGCCTAGCAAGATTAAAGCGATTTTTTTAAAATTTATGATTGCTTCATCTTCTGTACTTTTAGAGGACGAGGCTGTATTTCCTGTTAAGAGTTCTTGTTGAACGGCCATCGCTTGGGGAGCGAAGTCCAATTTTCCTTTTATTGCTCTTTTAAAGACAAGTTTTATCATCAAGAGTCTATTGATCTCATTGGTGCCTTCGTAAATTTTGGCGATTCGAGCATCGCGATACGCACGAGCGGCTTTTGTTTCTTCGCTGTATCCCATTCCTCCATGTATTTGGACACACTCGTCGGCGATGTAATCTAATACTTCTGTTGCGGCAACTTTAAGGATGGAGCTTTCCAGAGCAAATTCCTTGGCAGCTTTTAGTTTTGCCTTGGCACCGGATTTTCCTTCTTTCTTCAATAGCTCAACTTGATCTTGTATCAATCCTGACGTTCGATATACTGCGGATTCGGCGACGAATGTTCCGGTGGCTTGTTTGGCAATTTTGGTTTGAATTGCACCAAAGGACGATATGGGTTGACCAAATTGAATTCTGTTTTTGGCATAAGATGCCGATACTCCGGTCAATGCTTTAGAAGCTCCCACAACGCCTGGGCCGATTTTGTACCTTCCGGTATTCAATACATTGAATGCTATCCTGTGACCTTTCCCTTTTTCCCCAAGTAAGTTTTCAGCAGGAACCTTTAGATTTTCAAAGAAGACTTGTCGAGTTGAAGAACCCTTGATGCCGAGTTTTTTCTCTTCGGTACCTAGGTTTAATCCTTCCATACTTTTTTCAACTATAAATGCAGTAAAGTCAACACCGTCTATTTTGGCAAAAACGATAAATACATCTGCAAAGCCTGCATTTGAAATCCACATTTTCTGACCGTTAAGAATATAGTGACTGCCATCGGGGGATAAATCAGCACGAGTCTTGGCCGCCAAAGCATCTGATCCGGATCCGGGTTCCGTAAGACAGTAACAAGCAACGCGATCTCCTGAAATCAATGAAGGCAAATATTTTTGCTTTTGTTCCTGCGTGCCGTAATAAAGTATGGGCAACATCCCGATACCAGTATGAGCTCCAAAAGTGGTCGAAAAGGCTCCTGTCTGCCCAAGTAGCTCAAAGATCATCGTATTGGTATTGATATCCAGAGCCATTCCTCCGTACTTTTCAGGCATGTGAGCACCCAAGATCCCTAAGTCCCCTAGGGTTTTGAGCAAATCGCGATTAAGACTATGTTCTCCGGCTTCTAACCTATCAGCAACATTTGTAAAATCTCGCAGAATAAACTCTTGGACGGTTTGACGAATCATCTTTTGTTCTTCTGTAAAATCTTCCGGTGTAAAAACACTTGATGGAGTTGTCGGAGAGAGGAGGAAGGATCCTCCTTTGGTTTCGTTAGTATTGATGGTCTTAATGGTCATAAAATGTACTACGTATAAAGAAACAATAAGGCGTTGATACCATAAAACTAATGCAATTTTGCTTGCTTGGGTTCTTATTATAAGTAAAAACTATACTTTTAGTATAGTTTTTACTTGTCCTCAATTCTTTCTCCCAAACTTCCGGCTATAAAACCTGTTGACCATGCTGCTTGAAAGTTAAAGCCTCCCGTTACTCCATCGATATCGAGCAATTCGCCGGCAAAATACAACCCCGGATATACTAGGCTTTCCATCGTTTTGAGGTTGATCTGATCTAAGGAGACTCCACCACAAGTCACGAACTCCTCCTTGAAAGTTGTCTTGCCTTTGACCTCGTAAGTATCTTGAGACAAGGCGTTGGAGAGTTTGTTTTTGCTGCTTTTGGAGAGGTTGATCCATCTGTGGTCAAGATCAATGTTGGTATTTTGGATCAGATAATACCATAGACGATTGGGAAGCTCGAAGACATTATTATTCTTAAGTTTTTTGTGAGCATTTTGAGCAAGTAGTGGTTTTATTTGATCTTGTTGGATCTCTGGCAGCCAATTGATCAAGACATTGAAGTGATATTTTTTTTTAGCCAGTTCCTTGGCTAGCCAAGCGGACAACCTTAAGATCACAGGACCGCTCAATCCCCAATGCGTAATCAAAATATCTCCTTTTTCGACATTGGAGATGCCGGGGATTTTGACCATTCCTTTTGTGGCAATACCCATCAATGCATTTAGTTTAGGCTCACGAATATTAAATGTAAACAAGGATGGCACAGGATCCTTAATACTGATACCCAACTGCCTCAACCATTGATAGTTTTCTTTTTTTCCTTGGCCGCCTGTTGCTAGGATCAACTTATCAAAAACTCCCAAAGACTCATTCGCCCATAACTCGAAACCAGGTTTTTGAGGAAGGATTTTGATTACCTTTTGACCTAAGACGACCTTAACGCCGACATCCTTAACGCCCTTCCACAGGGCGTCAATAATTGATTTAGAATCATCAGATATCGGAAACATGCGACCATCGGATTCCGTTTTGAGTTGCACCCCTTTTTCGTTAAACCATTGTATTGTATCTTGGACTCCAAAGGTTGAAAAGACACTTTTAAGTCTCTTTCCTCCCCTTGGATAATGCTTTATCAACTCAGAGACGTATTTGCATTGATGTGTTACATTGCATCGCCCGCCTCCCGAAACCCTTACTTTGGCAAGCGGTTTATGGGTTTTTTCAAATAGAAAAACCTGATACTCCGGAAAAACCTTTTGGCATTGTATGGCGGCAAAAAATCCAGCCGCCCCACCACCGATAATTGCAATTTTCATCTTATTGGTCTTTTTTGGACTTCATATCATCCAACATTCCTTTAGTTTTGTCCTTGGGTTGAACTCTTCTCCTCACGGTAAAGATGAGTATTCTCAACAAAAAATATTTTTTTGTCATGATCGATTCTGAAACTTTCTTTGATGGCACAACACAATGATCTTGGAATACAAGGAGAGATTCTAGCACTTTCTTTTTTGCAGAACAAGGGGTGGCAAATTCTCGAAACTAACTGGCGCACGGGCAAAGCGGAGATTGACATTATTGCCATGCACGATGATGTACTCGTGTTTGTTGAAGTAAAAACCCGATCCAGCGATCTATATAGCAAACCAGAAGAAGCCGTGAGCGAAAAGAAAATCAGACTATTGACCAATGCTTCGGGTGTATATATGCAACGGATTCAGCATGACTGGGAAGTGCGTTTTGATATTGTTTCTATTCTTATAAAATCTAATCGCGCTCCGCAAATCCGTCATATTCAGGATGCTTTTTTTTCTGGTATTGCGGAGTAAAAAGACCTAATCGGATTTGATGAATTGATGTATCAACCGTTTTTTTTTGCACACTCTGAAGGTCATAAACAAGGCATATTAGCGATACAGAGCACAAAAACCCTTCTTTAACATTGATATATCAATAGTTGTACAAGTGCACCTCTTCCCCATTATTGACTTTTTTATTTAGATTAAAAGCGCATCCTTGTTTGAAATAGTTTAAAAAGGGTTTTTGAAGTACGACAACTAGGTTAATTTTGTCTTCTAATGGGCGAATTCATAAAGCACGAGTG
>JAJRXG010000285.1 GCA_024276375.1 Bacteroidota bacterium
TACTTGCTATCACTTTCAAGATATTCTCGCTCAAAGTATGCTCTATAGTCTCTCACAGATTTATCTTTCATCACTTGACGATAGTTTTTCTGATTGATGGAGAATGTATCATAGCTGTACACCTTGTTGTCTAGGAAGTCTTTTAGATTGAGGTTGACCTTTTGGTAGTACTTCATGACATCATCTTTGTCAGAAAATCTTCTTATCAAAATCAGATGGGATTTGTTGGCTCGGTTTAAAACAATATTGGTAGATCGCAATCTCTTGCTCGGGAAGTTGGTTTCATTAAAACTGTTGATGGCTGTTTTAGCATCATTGAGTTGGCTGCCACTCAGTTCATTGTAAAGGACAACGATAAAATAGTGCAGCTTACCATCTTCTCTGACAAATTTTTTGAGCGCCTCTTCATCTACTTCTTCACCACCATAAAAGGTATCCTTGTCGCCCTTTAAAAACCGGATGAGTTCACGAGCATGTGCTTGCTCCGGCGTATTGTTGAACCGGAGGATAACTGAGCGCAGGGCATTGATGTATTCATCTTCTCCTTGGAGATTGCCGAGGCACATAGCCTTTAACAAGGCAAATTTGGCGGCCATTTTATGCTTTTCTCCATATTTTTTGATGCTAGTTTCTATGTGGTTGAGGGATTTTTGGTGTTCATGTTGTTCAAACAATCTGTAGGCTTTGTCGTATTCTAGGGAGATACGTTTGGCATCTGTCATCAAAGATTGAGATCCGTTGGGGTCGTTAAGATATATCGCAAAGTCTGATTGGGGATATTCTCTGTTCAGCTTGGATTTATAGACCTCTGCCTGTTGCAGTTGATTGAGATCCATGAAGTTGAGATACATAAAAAAGTATGCCTCCGGAGCATGAGTGGTAGATGGGAATCTGTCGAGCAATTTTTTGAGTGTTTGATTGGATTCTTCAAATTTTTCAAGATTGGTACGGAATGCCGTCCCTAACTGAAACAAGGCCTTCTCAATGAGGGCAGATTTAGTGGCTCTATCCTTCTCGCTGCGAGGAATCTGTCTGAGGATTTTCTTGATTTCTCTTTCCATTTCTGCATCCGGAATGGTTGCTTCGACACTTTCTTGAGCAGATTCCTCATCAAATCCCGAAGCGATTTTACTCGATAGACGCCAATTGTCTTGAAGGCTACGCGTACCCCATTTCTTCAAAAAAGCTTGTCTTCCTTTGGCCTTGCGAGTGGGGTTGTAAGCAAAAAACTTGCTATTGAGGGCAATCACTGAGGTTGTAACAGTAAAGCCACCTTTTTCGGCTTCCTCCTTTTCGGCTTTTCTAGCCTCTTCCCAATTTGCAACGACTTGTTCTTTGGCCATTTTACTCAATTCTGATTTGGACATTGATCCCAGTACAAGGAGGCTGTCATTGAGCGCAATGATCTGGATATTGCGAGCGATTTCTTTTAAGTTTTCTCCAAATCGTTGTGTTTTCCTGTATCGGTCATCCTTCTTTGGCATTACCATTAGAGTACTGTCGAAGTATGTTTTGGCCAACAAATAGTCCTTTAGACCATAGAATAGCGAACCCAATCTGTAGTAAATCTCCGTTTGCACAGTTTTGTTATTGCTACCGGACAGCGCTTTTTGAAAGTATGTCATAGCACCATTTTTATCTCCGGAAGCCAACAAGATTTCTGCAGCCGTGCTATAGATGTTTCCGCGAAAAGGGGCGTATTTCTCTTCCTTTGCCAGTCTATTGAGTTTCTTAACTACCTTTTCGCTTGAGTCATTACCAGACGACCAGCTATTTTTGAGCATATTGGTTTTGGCGAGGATGGACATTTCGAAACTCGGCTTGTATTTTGATACTTCATCAAATGCGGCATACGCCTTATTGGCCTTACCATTGAGTTGATATATCTGAGCTAGGATAAAGGACATACGGGCTTTAAGCTTGTTGTCCTTTGATGATTGGAGTGCTTGATTCAAATACACTATGGCATTGCTGTAATCCCGCTGACGCAAAAAGTAATCCGCTCTGACTTCCGGGGTTTGTACCCTAATATGATTGGGAACACCTGGATCTTTTTCGAGTTTATCCAGATAGTAGTTTGCCTCAATCCATCGTTCTCTTTCGATAAAGGTTTTGACCAACCACAACATTCCTTCGAAGTATGCGGGACGATGTTTTAAGAATCCTCCTCCGTAGTCAACATTTGGCTCTTTTTTCTTAGAGCTCTTGGCCTCGAGTTCTCGTATATACGCCTCATCCGGATCCACCGGTGGTATGTCAATATATGATTGTGTTGCGGCAACGGCATCAACAGGCGCGTCTTTTTCTTTTGTAACTTCTTGAGGGACAGGAGTCACTCTAGGTCTTTTTTTGCCCCTTTTACGGTCTTTGATACGTTGCTTTCTTTGTTTTTCCCTCTCCTTGGCCGCTTTTTTACGATCCTTTTCTTTCTGTTTACGGGTTTTTTCTTTTTCTTTTTTTTCTTCTTTTCTCTTTTCTTCTTTGATTTTTCTTTCCTCTTGGACTTTTTCTTTTCTTTTCTTTGCTACGGATTCTCTATCCGGAGATTTATAAACTCTCGAGTCCGGATCAATGGGATTAAAGTCATCTACAAAGTATTCGAAGGTTTCTTGAGCAGATTCGAGATCTCCTTTTAACAATTGTGCCTTGCCCATGAGGACGTAGCAGTCATCTACCCATTTGCTGGGTTCGTGAAGTGAAGCTACTTTTGTCACTTTTTCGATGGCAATATCCATATTGGAGGCAACTACAGAACGATCTTCAGCTGCACCCATGCGATAGAGATTCAGAATATGGTGATAGTTGTCTTGATAACTGTCTTCAATCTCTTTTAATCCTTCCGAATATAACACTTTGGCATTGAAGAAACCGTTGTAGCGGGCATTCATATCATGCCACTTGGTTCCGACCCAACCAACTTCGCTCTTCTTCTTTCTAGTGGTGACACATGAAGAAACCAAAAATAAAACGAGGGAGACTAGGAGTATGAATTTAAGATTTTTCAATATTGTAAATCTATGTATGGGATCCATGGAGAATCGTGCAAAGATAATAAATCAAAGAATCGATCTTCCTATGGGTATATAAATTGTATAGTTTTGTAGTCTTATAATCATTAAATTATGCTGACCTCTGTTGAGATATGGCATAACATTAACTATCATTTGAGGATAATTATTTTAGTCCACATATAGCTTAGTCATGTCGCAGAGCAACAAAGACCATAAAACGCATCAAAAGAAACGGGACTATAGGCTTGTTGTATTGAGGGCTGATGATTTACACGAAGTTAGATCCATACAGTTATCACTATCCAATATCTATATTTTGCTATCCTCGGTTGTGATCGTCATAACAGCTATCATTCTTATGCTGTTGGTCTTTACTCCATTGCGAAAGATCGTACCTGGATATGGTCAAGTAAAATCCAATGAAGAGTTTATCGCACTTGTGCGTGGTGTGGATGAGTTGTCGGAACGTATGGAGGATCAAGATAGATATCTCAAGGCCTTGCGGAAGTTGATGATTTCGGGTGGAGATACGAGCACTGTGGTGGAGCGGAGAGAAGTTGTGGCAAATATGCAGGACAGGTCGAGCAAGGACGATAGCCCGGAGAATCCGGCAGTATATAGCAAATCACAAGAAACTCATACTGCACTTTCTGATATTGAGGTAAATCGAGGAGATGCCGATGCATTGTGGCGAACCTTATCTAAGGATGTTCCGCGATCACCGTTAGAGGGTATCATAAGTTCGGAATTTGATCCTTCGAGCAAGCATTTTGGAGTGGATGTACTGGCTCCGGCCAATACTCCTATAACCGCTATTTTGGATGGATATGTGATTAGTTCTGGTTGGGATCTGGAAACGGGATATACATTGGGTATTCAACATGATGGCGAAATTCTTTCATTTTATAAGCATAACTCTGTATTATTGAAAGAGAAAGGTACATTTGTGTCCGCTGGAGAGGCGATAGCGATTATCGGCAACACAGGAACATTATCAAGTGGCCCTCACTTACACTTTGAATTTTGGCACCATGGCAAGCCGATAAATCCAAAGGACATTATAAACTTTGAATGATGAGTAATTTTGAACTGAAAGAAATAAAGGATGAATCCGGGCACAAACTGAGTCCCATTCTACCTAAGGATGTCAAGAACTATCTGATCGATATAGATGGTACCATCACGGATGATGTACCCAATGAAGAACCTGAACGTATGGTCATGTGTGAACCATATCTCGATGCTTTAGAAACGCTTAACAAATGGTATGATGAAGGACATATTATCACCTTTTTCACCTCTCGTACCGAGGAAACAAGAAGAATAACAGAAGACTGGTTAAAAAGACATGGTTTTAAGTATCATGGGCTTTTGATGAACAAACCCCGTGGGGGCAATTATCATTGGATAGACAATCATATGGTAAGAGCAACACGCTTTAAGGGTCATTTCACCAAATTGGTAAAAGTGAACAAAGAGATAGAGGTGTTTGAGAAACGCAAGTAGGACTTCTTGATCTTGAGTGGCATACCCCGGAATATGCTTGAATACAGAGTATAGCTTTAAAAGTTTTAAAATTCTTGTGACAAGTAACTCAATTATGCTGTAGTCACTTGGAATAACAGTATCTTGGTTAGCCGATTTATCTATTGTTTCTGATTGTTAATATAGTATAACTATGATACCTAGGTTGCTATTGGGATGGGGCTGTATGATTTTTGCGATATGCTTTGCTATATCCTGTCAGTCAGATAGACGATCCGATTCAGGTATGCAGGAAGAGATAGTGATCCGCATAGAATCAGAGCCGCGCACGTTGAATCCTATTTTGACAAGTAGATCTCAAGACAGGGAGATTCATGAATATATATTTGTTTCCCTCGGGGATTATGATCCCGTTAGTCTCGAGATGATCCCAGTCTTAATCAAAAACCTGCCTAGTGTGATGACTGTTGAGTCCGGTGAATATAGCGGGAGGGATGCGTATTCTATGGAAATTAAAGAAGAAGCCCGATGGGAGAACGGAAACCCTATCTCCGGGGAAGATGTTTTGTTTACACTAAAGATGGCAGCACATCCGGATGTCTTTACTCCGGGATGGAAATCATTGTTGGCGGATATTCGAGATGTGACAATCGACCCTACTGATGAGCGACGGTTTATGATTTATTCGGAGGGAGAGTACTTCTTGAATCTCGAAGTTATATTGACTGCAGAGATATATCCTCGATATTTTTATGATGCCCAAAATGCTATGTCATCAATATCATTGACAGAACTCAAAAGTATTTCGAGCCAAGAACTCGAGCAGAAGTATCCGGAAGTGAGCGCCTTGGGCAAGACCTTTTCGAGTGTCAAATTTGGGAAGGAAATGGTTATGGGTGCGGGTCCCTATAAACTAAGACAATGGCAATCGGGACAATATATTGTACTTGAGAAAAAGGAAAATTACTGGGGCAATACATATCCTGAGAACACGATCCTTCAAGGTGGATTTCAGCGCATCGTTTTTCAGATTGTGAAAGATGAAACTGTGGCACTTACCTTATTAAAAAACGATCAAATTGATTTTCTGAATTTTAAAAGATCTCCATTTATGGTTTTTGATGAGCTACAGAATGATCAACAAGCGTCCGCTGATTTGGATTTTTATACTCAAGCCACACTCCGCAACAACATGATTCTTCTCAATAATCATAGCCCTAAGTTAAAGGAAAAATCCGTCCGTCAAGCCTTGGCGATGCTTACAGATGTCAACCGTATGTTGTCACAGATAGAAGGTGGTTATGGCTTAAGAATCAATTCTTTCATTCATCCTAAGAAGCACTTGTACAATTCAGAACTGGAGATGATCGACTATGATTTAGATAAGGCCAAAAAACTTCTCGATGAGTCGGGGTGGATAGATACGGATGGTGATCAAATCCGAGATAAGATGATCGATGGTGTAGTAGTACCACTCGTTTTAGATTTTTATATTACCTCTTCTTCAACAAGTGCCAGTATTTTAGCCATTCTTCAACAATCTTTTCGAGCAGCTCAGGTAGGAATCAATGCTGCGGTTTTGCCATTTTCTAAGATCATAACAGAACATCTGGTGCCCGGAGATTTTGATATGTCTGTTTATGTAAGAGCATCTCCTACATCCAAAGTGGATCCATATGCTGTGTGGCATTCTAGCTCTATTGGTTTGGGTGGCAAAAATTATCAGCGCTACAGCAACCTAATTGCAGATCAATACATTGAGCAGATACGACGATTGGATATCACGGAGGAGGAACGAGCGATGTACTACAAGAAGTTGCAGCGTATTATAAGTGATGATCACCCTGTAATATTTTTGTATTCCCCTTTTCTGCGCACGGCTATTGATGATGATATTGAGCCGCTACTGTCTCTGAAACGACCCGGTTATTTTGCCAATGGATTTAAGATGAGGGAATAGGTCATGTTTAGATATGTGTTGAGACGTATCCTCCTGATGATTCCTACTATTGGTTTGGTGTTATTCTTTGCTTTTGTGCTCCAAAGTTTATCTCGGGACGATGAAGTAAGTAGATTGATAGAACTTGAAGGAAATCAGATATATAGTTCTTATGGTGCATATACCGATGCCTATCGACTCAAAGCGGAGCAACTTGGTTTGTTGCAACCCAATTTTTATTTTTCGATCAGGCCTTCTTATGTGCCCAAGGAAATTGAGCAGTGGATACCCATCCGAAGGAAACGCGGAATAATCCACTTACTCAAGGAAACAAGAGATCAAAAAGGAGTTTTGGAGATGAAGCGCAATCTTAGCCAGTTGCTGATTACGTTGTCTCCCAACCCTCAAGAGCGTACACTGATGAGTGCGATCAAGGAATTGGATGATGCCAACAATCTCGACTTGTTAAAACTCAGAGCTCGAAAAATTGAGGATTCATATGTTGAATCGAGCAGCACATCAAGACAAGTCAATGTTGTCCTGGATCAGATTGATGCCCTTGAGGTCAAGAAAGGTTGGATTCTGCCAAGAATAGATTTTAATGGTCGCAAAAACAGATTGCATTTCTGGCTGAGTCGAGGGATATCTTCTGAACCCAATCTTTCTCTCGTCGATGGATCTCCTGCGATGGACAAGGTTATTAGCGCACTAAAGTGGACTTTTGCACTTTCATTTTCTACCTTGGTGATTATTGCGATTTTTTCAATACTGCTGGCCTATTATCAGGTGAAACATGATGGGCAGTGGTTAGATCGTCTCATATCATTGAAACTTTATGCCTTGTATGCCATGCCATTGTTTTGGATCGCTACGATGATGGTGGTCTTCTTTACCACGGATGAGTATGGTAGTTGGACCAATATTTTTCCATCCGTAGGGGTTGAGTTGATGATAGGGCAAGAATATTCATTTTGGGATCAACTAGCACTCAATGCCAAAAGGCTCCTCCTTCCGATCCTTTGCATGAGTGTGCATTCGTTGGCTTACATCACCAAACAGACTAAGATGGAGATGATAGAGAGCTCCCAAAAACCATTTGTACAGGCGGCCAGAGCTAGGGGTCTCAACCCCGGGCAGTTGTTAAGGAGGCATATCATGCCGGATGCCATGGTGGTATATGTGACATTGCTATCAGGTAGAATAGCGTCCTTATTTACAGGTTCATTGATCATAGAATACATTTTTAACATTCCGGGTGTGGGAAAATTGATGTTGGATAGTATGGAGGCGTCAGATTGGCCTGTGGTTTTTGTCATCTTGATTTTTGTCTCAGTGGCCACTATGATAGGGTATTTGATAGGAGATATATTGCTCGCCAAGCTATATCCCCGGACGCGAAAAGAGTTGTTTGTCACATGATGTATCTTGAGAAATATAAAACTTTCTTCAGAGTTCCGAGAGATATGGTATTGATCGGGGCTGTGGTTGCTCTGGTTGTCTTAGTTGTTGCGGCCATCTTTGCAGACGTTATCGCTAGGGATGGGGGCGATTTTATTGCTTTTAGTCCCGAGACTTCTTACCGTGAGACAAAGATATATCAAAGCCCCGGATTTGAGGAGCTTGCCTCAGACGGGACGATTAGAAAGCATGTTCTTGGTACGGATCAACAAGGCAGAGATGTAGCGGCGAGGTTGATTCATGGAACAAGGGTAGCCTTATTGGTTGGAGGGGGAAGTACTATGATAAGTTTATTGATTGCGATATTTTTAGGTTCTGTTGCGGGTTATTATGGGGATAGAAGTATCAGATACAATCTTGTTGACCTTTTTATCGGAGGTGGAATTGTCGTTATGGCCGTGCTTCTTTTGACTTACAATGGAGTGGATGTTTCGGGGACTATTGATATCGCAAATGTAATCACGATATTGATTGGGATGGGTTTGTTATTGTTTGTCACCATCCGATATTCGCCTATCTTTTTTTCTCGCAGTCATTATCTGCCTTTGGATACGATTGTCGTCAAGCTGCTGGAGGTATTTCGAGCAATTCCCGGTTTGTTTTTGATCTTGGCTATATTCAGCCTCATCGAAAAAAGCTCTCTTTGGACGGTCATATGGGTGATTGGGATACTTCGTTGGGGAACAATGACGCGTATCTTGAGAGCCGAGATGATCAGGCTCAAATCAGAACCCTTTGTGGCTAGTTTGAAGGTATCCGGGCTACCTGATCGAATCATATTGCTGAGGCATATGTTGCCCAATAGTATTGGTCCGTTGATCGTTTCTGTGTGTTTTTATTTTAGTAGTGCGATATTGATAGAGGCTTCGCTTTCATTTTTGGGCATAGGTGTACCGATTGATATAGTCAGTTGGGGAGGGATGTTGAATGCTTCAAGGATGTATATTGGAGCTTGGTGGATGGCCATTTTCCCCGGAGCATTAATATTTGCTACCATTCTTATTTTTACGGTTATGGGAGAATGGTTCAAAACTTCCCTCAAAAAGGGCAGATGGGTCAGGAATTTAGGACATAATTGAGAAATAGATGTTTGGAAGCAATGCAGAACAGTAATTAGATAAGTGCTAATAATACTAACAATTAAGTGACAGCATGTTAATTAGTAATATGTTCATCGAGATTCCATATCGCCCCATCTTATAGGAGTTTTCCCTGATAAATTCATTTTTTTTTGTATGTGTAAATATGAAAACATACATTTGTTTTTATAAATAATTTTTAATCAATATAAACATTGTAAAATGAACAAAGGAGATTTAATCAATGCAGTAGCTGATGCAGCAGGCATCACTAAGGCGGAGGCTGGTACAGCGGTCAACACAGTATTCAGCTCAATCGAGGGAGCGTTGAAACAGAAAGGAGGAAAAGCTGCATTTATTGGATTTGGCACATTCTCTACGACGCATAGAAAAGCACGTGAGGGAAGAAATCCGGCTACAGGTGAAAAAATGAAGATCAAAGCTAAAACACTAGTTAAATTTAAAGCAGGTAAGGCTTTAACGGATTCCGTAAACTAGTCACAAGTCGTTTCGAACAAACAACTTTAAATTGTAAAAGCCATCTCTTTTTGGGGATGGCTTTTTTGGTATATTGGACATACTCAACCTCCCTGTATCATGAAAACCACACTGAATTGGGAAGGAGCATCATTGTACCGATAGGATTAAATTGGATTATTAAAACGCTCAAGAATGAAAGAGGAACAGCTTCGAAAAAGCCTTGAAGATTTGATAGCCCGGAGGCGATATCTTTATGATGAATACCGCCCCGAAGCTCAGGAAAAGAGAAAGAATAAGGGAAGCAGAACTTCAAGAGAGAATATTGATGATTTATGTGATTCGGGGTCATTTGTAGAAATGGGATCGCTTATTGTAGCGGGACAGCGAGGCAGGCGGAGTGAGGAAGAATTGATACGCCAGACGCCGGCAGACGGATTGATTGCTGGAATTGCCAATGTCAACAAGGATTTGTTTGGAGTGAAAGCTTCCAAATGTGCTGTGTTGAGTTATGACTATACTGTATTGGCGGGTACACAGGGTGGCTTTAATCACAAGAAGACCGATCGTATGATCGATATGGTGAATCAACTCCATATTCCGGTCATATTTTTTGTAGAGGGAGGCGGGGGCAGACCCGGAGATGTAGATTTTGATTTGATATCCAATGGAGGATTGGATATCATGACTTTTGTAGAGTATGCACGACTCAGCGGGGTGGTGCCGAGGATTGCGATCGTATCAGGTTATTGCTTTGCTGGTAATGCCGCAATAGCTGGGTGCTCTGATATCATTATAGCCACAAAAGATGCCAACTTGGGTATGGGAGGACCTGCGATGATCGAAGGAGGAGGCCTAGGTGTTTACCATCCAGAGGAGATCGGATCGATGGATGTACAATCAAAGAACGGAGTCATTGATATTTTGGTGAAGGATGAGGGTGAGGCGGTTCAAGTCGCCAAACAATGTCTGTCGTATTTTCAAGGGAATAAAAAACAATGGGAGATTCATGATCAACATAAGTTGAGGGCATGTATTCCTGAGGACAGGAAGTTTGCATACAATATTCATAAAGTGATTGAATTGCTTGGGGACAAGGACTCTGTGCTTGAGCTAAGAGCGGGTTTTGCGCTCAATATCGTCACTGCATTTATGAGGATTGAGGGGAAGCCCGTTGGAGTGATAGCCAATAGTACTCGTCACTTAGGAGGAGCCATAGATGGATCTGCCTCAGACAAGATAGCACGTTTTATGCAATTGTGCGATGCATTTGACTTGCCGGTCTTGTCGCTTTGTGATACACCCGGATTTATGGTAGGACCGGACTGTGAAGCCGGGGCTATGGTGCGACATGCCTCGAGGGTATTTGTGGTGGGAGCTGCTTTACGTGTTCCGGTCATGACCGTTGTACTGCGCAAGGCTTATGGTCTAGGAGCTATGGCGATGTCAGGCGGCAGTCTTCACGAATCGGTATTTACCATAGCATGGCCTACAGGAGAATTTGGTGCTATGGGTTTAGAGGGAGCTGTCAAGTTGGGGTTCAAACGCGAACTGGAAGAAGCAGAACAAGTCGGTCAGCGAGAACAAGTATATGAGGAGCTGGTTGAGGCATCGTATCGCAAAGGAAAGGCTTTAGCCGCTGCAGGGATGCTAGAGTTTGACGAAGTGATCGATCCAAAGGATACAAGACGATGGATTTGCTCTGTTTTGGATAGTCCATCACGATCAAGGAACAAGCCCACCCGCACCTTTATCGATACATGGTGATGACAATGTCAGACTGATCCGTATAGTGTGTGAGGATGTCCGGAGTAGCTCGGAGTTTTTATGGAATACTTAAATAGTTGCCCCAAACCCATCCTTCTTGATCTCCGTAACGGATACGACACCACTTGCCATTGGCACCATCCAGATAGTATTCTATATCATCATAGTACAGTATGCTGACGCGGCTTTTGTTGGGAATTCTTAATATAATGGATGAGGAGAGATTGGGCTCAGACCGAAGATTGAGTGATTCAGTCTCAGTTGCCACGTAAGCCTTATTATAACCATCATCATGACGACAATCTTCGAGGGCATTTTCGAGCGTCTGTATGATGGAGTCTTGACGATAGACCAGTGACCTGAGTTCTTGTTTGTTCAGTTTCGCAACAGAAGAAACTTCAGGATTTTGATATTTTTGCCATAAGCTATCGAGCACTTGTGCGGGAGATGTTTTTTGGATCAAAGCGGTTGCCAAGAGGGTGATAATCAGTCCAAAAACGATAAAACTAATCCATGTCCACATCCGGGATCGAGCATTATATCTTTTTTTTCTTTTTGTTCTCACTATTGCACTGCGTTGTACATCAACTTTATTTGTTCAAGGGTATAAGTAGTGGTCAATCCGGCTTGGATTACATATTGTTTGTCACCACGTACTTTTACATGTCTGAAATCATAGTTGACATAGTTTTGGTCGATCACCTTTTTATATATAAACCCATCAGGATCGACATCAATCATACTATCATAAAATGCCGATGCCTTAATATCTTCGGTTAGGTCAGAAATGATGCTTTCTGCACTCAAAGCACTTGCTTCGGATTCAAATATCTGAATATTAAACCCCGAACTGTCTTGAATGGTAACATCTTTCATGATGCCTAAATCTGTGGTTCTGACATCAACATCAGGAGGAGCCATAATTTTGAGAGCTAACCCTTCAGACAACAGGTCTAAAGGCACCAAAGTAGTTGTATTTTTTTCGCACCCTGTGAATAGAAGTGCAAAAACAAGATAAATATATATTGTAGCGATTCTCATTTTGGTTGTTAAATGTTGACGATACCTCGTCGAAAAAGATACAAATATATAACACCTCGTCCTTTAAAAGGTGATCGTAAACCATAGGACTTAAGTGATGAAAGATTTTAGCTTTCCTTTAGAGACAAAAAAAGAGTCATTTTCATCAAATGACTCTTTTTTATTGTCTTACTTGTTACGCCGCGGTTCTTAGAGTGCAGGGATTCTGAGGATCTGTCCAGGATAGATCTTATCGGGATGTGACAACATCGGCTTATTGGCTTCAAAAATGATGTTATACTTCATTGCATCTCCATATACCTCCTTGGCGATCTTGCTCAGTGAGTCTCCTCTTTTTACTTCGTGAAATACGGATTCAGGCTCGGGATTTTGGACAGAGATATTGTCTGCAACTGCACCGACACCTTCAACATTGCCTAAGGCCAGTATTACTTTTTCTCGGTCAGCATTGGTATTGGTACTTCCACTTACGATCACTTGTTCGGCCAGCGATATACTCAATCCGCTAACGGGGATCCCAAGATCCGTAACAGCTT
This sequence comes from Bacteroidota bacterium, assembly GCA_024276375.1. Lineage (GTDB taxonomy): Bacteria > Bacteroidota > Bacteroidia > Chitinophagales > Saprospiraceae > JAJRXG01. The sequence continues at coordinate 12,794 of JAJRXG010000285.1, forward strand.
TGTTCAGTCCTTGAATCTTTTCTTGTTCCTCTGATAATTGTGGAGCACTTTGTTTTTTCTTGAAAATTTTGGCGCCGGCATTTTTAATGAAAGAAAATAAACCCATTGTTTTAATATTTTAAAAAGTTAGAAATGTAATTTTTACTTTGACCCTGTTGATGACTATGCTCCTAAATATTGAAGTCATAAAAAAAACATATTGTTTACTTGTTCACAAATTAATGTGCTTACAACTTATTTTAACCTATGTTTTTATATGACTTCATTAGCTGATAGTTGCAGCAGGTAGTAATATGGACGAAAATACTAATAAAATAGTCACTTTTTAATAGGAGATTCTTTTAAAGGAACCTTTAACTCTAAATCATCCCACCGAAGTACCAATTTAGCATCCTCTATTGTAAGACTCATCTGCTCTTGAGAATGCTCAGTCTTACGAGGAATAGCCTCAATCCTAAGGATATCTTTTTGGACATCATAGCTAAATGCACCCCATTGGTTGGGCACACTATTAAAGATTACAGTCCAAACATTCTCATCGGGTATCATAAACAGTGCATAGCTGCCTTTGGGCAATTCCTTGCCCCCGATCAGGATACTTTGATCTGTTGAAAAAACCGTTGCATTATTGGCACCTGTACGCCACACTTGACCATAGGGGACTAAATCACCCCAAATGACACGTTCTCTTTTGGATGGTGCATTGTACTTTATCCGTATTTCTGTCTGTCCGATGTGTTGATGAACTTCCATGGCCGGACTCAACGCCTGCTTGTGTTGTCCTTTGATCAATGAAACTTGAATGAATGTCAATATGATTGTTGAGAAGAGCAATTTGGGCAGCATCATTAATAAGTTTGTTAAAGTAACACAGAATGGACGTAAAAAGTTAATGTTTCTGACTTTAACTTTGAGTCAATCTCTCCAATCTGGAATCCTTGGTGCAATAAAATACCAAGATGCTTCTTCTTTTGGTTTATTCCTATAAGGCAATAATTCCAACGGATGTATGTAGAGAATACAATGATTTCTAAAAAGGACACTTATATTGCTTAAAAAAATGGAGAATGAAGAACGTGAAGATTACGCGCATAGAGATTACACCGCTTCAAATACCCTTGACCGAGCCATTTGTCATCAGTAAGGGTCCTCTGACAGATGCCAGTATTACAGTAGTAAAGATTCATACTGATGCAGGCATTTATGGCATAGGAGAATGTTGTCCTTATCGTACGATACACGGAGAAACCCAAGCAGGATCGGTAGCAGCTGCCAAGGATTTGGCCTTCCTATTATTGGGTAGAGATCCAAGTAGAATCCATAGATTAATTCAGATTATGGACAAATCCCTAGCGGGCAATGCGTCTATTAAAGGAGCTTTTGACATGGCGCTCTATGATCTCAATGCCAAGTTAGTAGATCAACCTTTGTATCAGTATCTGAATGGAGATCCGGACAAGGAGATATACACGGATATGACAGTGAGTCTATTGGACAAAGATAAAATGGTATCCAAGGCATTAAAATTTCAAGAAGATGGATTTTCGGTATTAAAGGTCAAGCTTGGAAGTCCATCGTCCGGAGAAGATATAGAAAGAATGAAGGCGATCCGTAGGGCTGTTGGGTCTGACCTTCCTCTACGCATAGATGCCAATCAGGGTTGGAACTATACAGAGGCTTTAAGGGCGCTCCGAGGAATGGCAGATCTCGACATAGAACATTGTGAAGCACCGATACACAGTGGTGATTTGTTGCATCTGCGTCGATTGAGAGACATAAGCCCAATCTCTATCATGGGAGATGAGTCTGTATTTAGTCATAGAGATGCTTTTCAGACCTTGGCCAATCATTGTATAGATTTGATAAATATTAAGTTAGGCAAGTCTGGAGGCATATGTCACGCTATGAAGATCGCCGGCATTGCAGAGTCCTATGGGATACATTGTCAGGTAGGATCTTTTTCGGAATCGCGATTGGGAATTTCGGCATTGGTACATTTTTCTCTTGTTTGGGACAATATTATCTACTTTGACTTAGATTCTCCATTGATGCATTCTGAAGATCCGATTATAGGAGGGATGGTTTATCACAAGGACTATAGAGTTACAGTGGATCAAACTCCCGGGATTGGAGCAGATTATGACCCTTCATTTTTGTCAAAATTTGATACTGTAGTGATCAAATAATGTCTTGGGGATAAAATAATAGGTAGATAGCCTTACTTTACAGTACTTATTGGAAATAAGAAGCACGGATTCCCTGTTATTAAGACTACTGTATATCCATTTAGGGATTGTTGAATACAGACAGATACATTTGTGATAATTGAACGTTGATATAGCATGTATATAAAGAATACTTTACTACTAATTTTGTTACTGACGATGGCTTCTATACTGAGGTCTCAAGACACATTTGAACGACTCTATCGTTCGCAGGCAGAAGGCCATATAGCTACATCCATGGATGCCAAAGGTGCGGGATATGTGGTTTTAAGTGCTCAGATTGATGATCTGGAGGGATATCAATACATCAATGTCACCGCTTTCAATGCAAAAGGCAATATAGATTGGTCACAACAATTTGCATTTGGAGATACAGTGGACATCCATACGATTGGGGATATCAAAGCATTAAAAAGTGGCAATATTCTATTTTCGGTGGTCTTGGACACAGACTCATTGAACAAGGTAGTTGTCCTATTGGAACCTAGCGGAACGGTGATTTGGAATCGATTGACAGGACAAAGTACAGATATCAATAGGGTGCAAGAGACTCCGTCGATATTGGGAGAGGTTCCTGAAGGGATGATGATTCACACACACAGGATCGAGTCTGACGGTGCATCTCCTATATTGATGAGTGCATATCTTGAAGACAAGTCGATTGTATTTGAGCGCAGTATGGCTGCGGATATTGGTGTTGAGGCACATGTAGAAGATATGATTTGGGCACTGGATTCGACCATTGTTATAGTGGGAAGTAGTACAAGCGATACAATGCCGGTTTTTATGGCTAAGATGGATACTACGGGTAGGATTCTTTGGTCTAGATCCTATGATATCGCAGTGGATCAAGCGGAAGATTTGTATGGAATGCATATGACGCAACTCATAGATAGCAGTATAGTAGTATTGGGTGGGTTGCAGGCATTGGGAAGTATCAAACGAAGGAGTTTTTTGCTTCAAGTGGATAAGGATGGAAATAGCATGCTTGTCGAGTCGATCAGCGCTAACGACATAGATCGTGAGATGTACCCAGCAGGTATAGTAACAGTGGAAGACACGTTGATTGTTATGGCGATTAAGCGGGTAAGTGCAGAGGATGTGATTACAACACTCGTCAAATATAACCTTGATAGTCTCATATCTTATGAGTCTTCATTGGATACGACCACTAGAGAGTTGGTATATTCGGGTGCATTGGTTTCCGGAGATAGTATGAGTGTTACTTTTTTGTCATCAACATATTATCCGGATTTTGATAATCTGTCACCCTATTTGGCCAAAGCCGGAAGTTCGGGAGATACGCCTTGTTATGAACCGGATATGGTATTTTCATTTGATTCGATCGGTGTGGTAAGAGATACTTTTGAATGGCAGATTTCGGAACTTATAACGGATGATTCTATCGTGGTTCACCAGAGCAGGTATGACAATTTTGATCCGCCTTTATTGACCTTACCGGATACGGTATATTGTCCTCAAGATCCGATCAATTTTAGAGTTGATGCGTCAACGCGTGGTGCCGTGAGTTATTTGTGGGACGATGGCAACAGAGATAGTATCAGAGTGTTTAAAGAAGAAGGGATGTTTAGTGTGACTGTGACCATCGGTATTGAAGAGTGTTTTACACTCTGCGATACGACCAATATCACTAAGATGATGCCTCCATCTGTTGCGATTGCCAAAAATACGGGCGAATATTGCCGGACGGGGACAGTGCTATTGGGTGCTCAACCGATGGGGCAAATCGTCTCATTTGCTTGGAGTACGGGAGAGACAACTGCCATTATAGCTGTTGATCAACCGGGCACCTATTCTGTAATGGTGGTGGATGTGTGTGACTTGACGGCGATGGCTTCAATAGAAGTTACCGAAGCAGATCTTTCGGGAGTGACGGCAGTCAGTATATTAAAATCAAGTCCTGACTTATGTGTAGATGGAAGTGTTTTATTGACGGCTCAAGGTGTTCAAGATGTGGCCAATCTGACGTGGTCAACGGGATTGTCCAGCGTCCAAAGTGTTGCTGTGAGTGCCCCCGGAATTTACACAGTCAACTACGACGTTGAGTTTTGTCCAGGACAAGCTACTATCGAACTTATAGAGGATGATTTTGATGTGATTCCTCGAGGGGAAATAACAGCACAATGCAATCAACAAGGAACGGCCTATGTCTTGACGATCAGTGGAGACAATATCGTTAGTCAGGAATGGTCAGATGGCTCCAATGCGGTATCGATCGCCGTTACTACGGCGGGAGTATATAGGGTGACCATAAGAGGTTTGTGTGGCGATGAAGTGGAGATATCGATAGAGTTGTCGGAAGAAGATATACGCACTTGTATTGTCATAGAAACCGAGCAGTGTCTGCGATATCCCAATGTATTTATACCGAGCGACAGAGAAGAGATCAACAAGACTTTCGGGCCACGGATTGATTGTGATGTAGAGAACTACGAATTGCATATCTACAATAGATGGGGTGAGCATATCTGGGAGACTCAGAATGTCAACACTCGGTGGGATGGACTGTTGAGTGGCAAGGAGGCTATGGGTGGTGTATATTATTGGTGGGCAAAATATGGTGCGTTAGATAACCCGGTAATCAGCGAAGGAGATGTGACTTTGATCCGATAGTAACATCTGTTGCTGGCCGTAGATGAAGAGATGATAAAGGAAGAAATGCTATATGACTTAGTTGTTGTGGGAGGAGGTCCTACCGGTGTCAATATAGCTGTTGAGGCGCGCAAAGCAGATCTGAAGTGTATAGTTCTAGAGAAGGGGATGTTGGTCAATTCTATCTTTCATTTTCCTGCCAACATGACTTTTTTTTCAACCTCAAAAAATCTTGAGATTGTCGAAACCCCCTTTATCTCTCACTCTGACAAGCCTACGCGCAAGGAAGCTCTTGAGTACTATCGACGGATCGTGGAAAGTTATCAATTGCAGATGAAGTTTTATGAAGAAGTGCTTGCCATTGTTCATCGAGGCGATTTGTTCAATATTACAACCAATAAGAATACTTATCAATCTCACAATGTTGCCATCGCTACCGGATTTTATAATGTCCCGAGAATGCTCGATGTACCCGGCGAAGAATTATCCAAAGTCAAGCATTACTATGATGAAGCCCATCCTTATGTAGGTCAAAATGTGCTCGTCGTCGGTGCTGCCAATTCTGCTTGTGACGTAGCATTAGAAACATGGCAAAAAGGTGCACACGTGACCATGGCGGTAAGAGAGCCGGATCTATACGAAAAAGTCAAATACTGGATCTTACCCAATATCCGGAACCGGATCGCCGAGGAGTCCATTAAGGCTTATTTCAACACTCAAGTCATTGCGATAGAACCAAAACAAGTCATACTCAATACTCCGGAGGGACGTGTCAAGATAGACAACGATTTTGTTTTGGCAATGACGGGTTATAAACCGGATTATCCCTTGTTGGAGCGCCTTGGAGTGCCTATATCTAATGATGATTTAAAGATTCCGCTCCATGATGAGTATAGTCTTGAGACGCCGATTGGAGGAATGTATGTAGCCGGTGTTCTCAATGCCGGCATGATGACCAGCAAGTTGTTTATCGAAAATACGCGTCATCATGCCAAACTAATTGTTAACCATATTCTATCTAAAAAAGACTAAAGCATTTTGAAAGTCAAGGTTTATTCTATTTTTGCATCATATTCTATAAGATCATGACAGCAACAAACGATACAGCAAGAAGAAAATACTGGATGTACTTTGCCATTTCATTGGTGATCACCTTATTTATGTTATTTTTTGTCAATGAATGGTTTTGGGCGGGACTTCCATTTGTTCTGACTTCTTTTGTTCTAGCTTTAGACAAGATTTGATATTGCTGTAGTAAAAGGAGACTTCCAATGGTTTTTTGTATAGCACAATCGATTGGATAGATGATAAAGTACGTGGTAGTTGCAACATCTGGTCAGCCTTGTCCCAGAATATTTGATTTGAGCAGATAAAGGCTGACATTTGGGCATTGAATTTATCAACTTTAGAGAGGTGCAGGACTTAAGGATCAAGGCTGGATCAACATCATATTTACATCACTGCGATATGTACATCTAATATGTACCTTTGCGCATCATATTTAGTTCCTCTATGTTTTTATTACTGGTATTCTTTTTTTCGTCTATAATATTTTCCTTTTTGTGTTCAATATGGGAGGCAGTTCTGTTGAGCATTACACCCTCATACATAGCCTCACAACCCGAAGAGAGTGCATTGGCAAAGACATTAAAAGAATGGAAGCGGGATATTGACAGGCCATTGGCGGCTATTCTTACATTGAACACGATAGCACATACGGTTGGTGCCATCATGGTAGGGGTTCAGGCGAGCAAAGTGTTGCCTGCTAGTTTTCAAGTAGGTCCGATTTCCGGAGAGGGTATAGTGGCTGCGGCCATGACAATTGCTATATTGATATTGTCGGAGATTATACCAAAGACTTTGGGAGCCAATTATTGGCGTTCAATACTACCATTTACGGTTGTGAGTTTGAGGCTTTTGCTGACCATACTTGCTCCATTTGTTTGGTTGAGTCAGATCATCACGCGCAATTTTAAACGTGACAAAGACATGAGTGTCTTAAGTCGAGCAGACTTTAGCGCACTTACTACAGTTGGAGCGCAAAGTGGTGCATTGGGCAATGAAGAATCTCGTGCGATTCGCAATCTGTTGAGGTTAGATCAGATACCTGTCAAAAGTATCATGACTCCTCGTGCGGTCATGAAGACTGTACGTATCACAGATACCTTAGAACAGGTATATGTTTCACTGCAGCCGTTTAGGTTTTCGAGAATTCCGGTTTTTGATGCCGAAAAAGAACATATTGAAGGCATTCTGCTAAAGGATGATTTGCTTCAAGCGATGTATGAAGGACATGAATCTAAGCAAGTCTCGAGTTATATGAGATCACCTCTGTTTATCCAATCGAGTGAAAGATTGTCAGAATTACAAAAGCTCTTGATGAAGAACAAGAATCACATGGCGATGGTGATTGATGAATTTGGAGCTCTATTGGGGTTGGTGACCATGGAGGATTTGTTTGAGACGATATTGGGTCTGGAGATATTGGATGAGACGGATGATGTTGAAGACCTTCAGAAACATGCGCGTGAATTATGGAAGCAGCGAGCCAAGAAACTTGGCATTTCCAATACTAAGCTATAGTTATAGTAAGGTACTGCTTTAAAGCCGGATTTTTTTATTTTATATTGTAGGATCAAGTTAACAGGCCTTTTGCAATGAGGCCTCCAATACGATTATTTATGGCGCTCAAGAAGTATATAGGTGTTGCTTTAGTCTTGATCTTAATGGTTTTTTTCAAGTCATTATCTCAAGCTCAAGAATCCAAATCGACAATCAATTATGAGGGGAAGAGCATTGCTCAACTCAAGCATGCATGGACGGCACAATGGATTACTCATCCGACAGAATCTACATCGGATGCCCGTAAATTTTTGTTTCGAAGGACATTTGATATAGTGGTGATTCCGGACTCTTTTGAGATTTATATTTCAGCTGACAATAGATATCGCTTGTATGTCAATGGACAATATATCACTTCGGGTCCGGCGACGAGTGATCTCAACAATTATCGTTATGCGACGATAGACATTGCCTCTTATTTGAGGGAGGGCAAAAATGTCATTGCAGCCGAAGTGGTCAATTTTGGAGAATATAAGAAAGTGGCTACGATGTCCTTTCAGACTGCGTTTATCGTACAGGGTGCGGATGGACTGCCGGTGGATATCAATACAGGTCGCGGTTCTCTGTGGAAGGTCTGGAACGATGAGGGATTTCAAACGATTACATTTGTCAGTGATTCGTTGAGAGGTTATTATGCAGCCGGCCCCGGAGAGCAACTTTTATCAGACAGGCATCCTTGGGGGTGGAAGGAGATCAACTATGATGATATTGGATGGAAGACACCTCGGTTGGCGACAGTAGAATTTGCCGTAGGGAGAGGTTTTCTGTATGGCAGTACCTGGTACTTGACGCCTCGCAATATTCCTTTTATGGAAGAGAGGATCGAACGATTTCCGAGGATTGCGAGGATCCGTGGAGGAAGTGCGTCCACGGCATTTATTGATGGTACGGGACAACTGAATGTGCCATCCCATACTTCACTGAGTGTGTTATTGGATATGAGTTACCATACCATCGGTCATCCGGAATTGCATTACGCTCAGGGCAAGGGCAGTGAGATCAAGATCACCTATGCGGAGGCATTGTACGATAAGGAGTGGAAGAAGGGCAATCGGAATGATACGGCAGGGAAAGAGATACTGGGATACTATGATATTGTTGTGCCAGATGGGGGAGCACAAAGGGTGTTTAGACCATTGGGGCAAAAGACGTTCCGTTATATTCAACTGGATATAACTACAGGAGATGAGGCTCTGAGTATAGAGGATTTTTATGGAGTATATGTAGCTTACCCTTTTGAGGAGGTGGCACAATTTGATGTTAATGATCCTGTACTTGAGCACATATGGGACGTGTCTTGGCGAACACTGCGTAATTCGGCGGTAGAGGGATTTATAGATCCTTATTATGAGCAATTGCAATATATAGGGGATACCCGGATTGAGGCAATCGTGTCGATAAGTGTCAGTGGAGACGATCGCTTGATGCGCAATGCCATCGAGATGTTTGATCATTCTAGAATACCATGTGGACTAACGGCAAGTCGTTATCCGGCATATATCGTACAGATTATTCCGACTTATTCACTGTTGTGGATCAATATGATACACGACTACTATATGTATCGTGATGATGAAGACTTCGTGAAGCGATTTATTCCCGGGATGAAAACTGTTTTGGAATGGTGGATGGACAAAGTGGACGAGCGCGGTATGCCAACAGGTATGGAATGGTGGAATTTTACGGATTGGGCGGTTGGGTTTCACAATGGCATTCCGGATGGAGCAGATGATGGTTATTCTACATCTATTGCCTTGCAATTGGTCAAGACGTTGCAGCTTGCAGAAGAGATGTTTGAGGATTTTGGTCTTGAGATAGAAGCCGGGAAGTACTCAAAACTGGAAGAAAGAATCCGCAGGAGTGTAATAAATCAGTGTTACGTAGCAGAGAAGGGTCTATTGGCTGAGACGCCAAAAAAGAAGCGATATTCTCAACATAGCAATCTCATGGCCATCTTGACCAATACCATTCCTGAAGAGCAACAGTATGCTATGATGGAACTCATCCTCAGTGATACGAGCTTGATTCAGACGACGTTGTACTACAAATACTACCTTTTTAATGCGCTTCATAAAGTAGGAATGGGTGATCGATATAGCGATTTGCTTGGGAGTTGGATTAATCAGTTGGAATTGGGACTTACGACATTTGCCGAAAAGGACATAGAACCTAGATCCGAATGTCACGCATGGTCAGCATCCCCCAATTATCACTTTCTAAAGATTATTGCCGGGATTTATCCCATCGCCAAGGGGTTTAAGGAGATTGTTGTGGAGCCGCATTTCAATGGTCTTACTACATTGCGGGCTTTGATGCCTCATCCACTAGGTATGGTAAAAGTGGATCTAAAGAGAGACGGGGATGAAGTCCGGGGGACGATCGACTTACCAATGAATACTACAGGCATATTTAAGTGGCATGGGATGGCCATACCACTTGTTGAAGGATCGCAACAAATAGGGCAATGAGGATCAGTAGAGGGGCTCTCCATTGAGATTGTGTGTAAGAATGTCACTCATATAGTCAAAAAACGGGCGAATGCCCTTAAAGCTCTTGACAACTTCTTTTAAAAATCCGTCACTCAGCACAGTATCTGTGTCAAATCGTCGCGTAAAGTAAAATTGCTTATGTCTCAGCAAATCAATATCAGGATGATCTCTAGGATATCCCTTGGGTGCTGTTTTGACAGTTTGGCCTTGCAATTCTCCAAAGAGGTTTTTGATTGAAGAAGCTGTAATGGCTTTTCTCATCGCTTGAGGATCTATGTCAATGTTGGATCTTATCAAGGCGAGATCATGGGGATTTGGCCCCCAAAATCCACAAGCTACAAAGCTTTCTTCCGGTTCAATATGCAAGTAATAACCCCCTCTCAAATAAGGCTTTTCTCTAGCAAGAGAGATGGCCATATGGGTTTTATAGGGAGTTTTGTCTTTAGAAAATCTGACATCCTTGTATATGCGATACACTTTACTTTTCTCGATGCGATCTATCTTAGTCATTTCATCTCTGAGCGCTGAGAGAAATGCCTTTCCATTGGTGTGCCAATCGGTATAACGGTCTTTGTTTTTTTGAAACCAAGGTCTATTATTGTTTTTCTTAAGATCCTTAAGAAATCGTAGTGTCTGTGGTGTAATCTGGCTCATGGAGTACTTGTGTTAGTAGTCTATATTGTTATTTTGCGATGAAGTCATTGAACAATGTGGTTTTAAACTTCTTATCTATATATTCAGTGACTGGAGAAGAATGTAAGAGATAAAAGTACATTATTTCTAAAACCTCGTAAAGTACTGTCTGATTAGTCCTTTCAGATTTTTATTCAATCCTTTCTTGCGAAAAGAATATGGCTCGGCGAAATAGAAAGTAAAACCTAGCTTCTTTTCTATGTTTTTGTTCTTTTTAATTTATGACAGTATAGACAGGAGTATTATTAGTATGTCGATCATCCGTTGGATAAGGAATATTAGGTTGACAATAAGATAGAAAATCTGGCATCCATGATTTCATTAAATAAAGATTGGAAAATAATTGAGTGTTTGCTACAGGCTAATAGGTATGATGAGAAGAGAGTTTTTTGTAGTAAAGATGGGCTTTTTATATATCCTTAAGGAACAATCGTAGTCCATATCTCAATGTAGAGAAGTGTTATTTTGAGAGACTGAATTTATGAACCAAGTTAAATGGACTTACATGTTATGATAAAAAATATATGTAAATTACCCCTCCCCCCTCCCATTTGGTTTTTATCAAGAAAATGCTATATATTGCAATCGTTAGACATATTTCATCGTCCTGATGGGTAGCTGCCCCCTAATGAAGAAATACCGGTTGCACGGTATGTGAGAATGCTTGTGCAACCCTAAGAGATAATTGCACTTCAACTTCATTTATCAACGCATGGATGTGGAGGGAGTTTTTAACTTCAAGTGCACAAAACCTTGATTGTTAGTATTGCGATGGTATGGTAGTACCTATAATTCGATTTTTTTTCGAGTGAGCGCTACATATCAAGCACAAAACAACCAAGGTTGAAATAAAAAAAGAGTCCACGACCTTCCATCGAA